>CAYMKD010000214.1:1418-5054 GCA_964390435.1 uncultured Pseudobdellovibrionaceae bacterium
TATTTATACCATTCCAGGTGATAAAATAATCGTAGGCTTAGTTGCTTACTTAGATACGGCAGATCCACTGCTAGACCCTCACCGTGAATTACAAAAATTAAAAACTCATCCCTTTATGCAAAAAATGCTTAAAGGTGGGAAGGTCATTGCTTACGGAGGTAAAACTCTTCCGGCCGGTGGCTGGTACTCCATGCCTAAACTTTATGGCGATGGCTTTTTAGTATGTGGTGATAGTGCAAGCATGGTGGATGTACAAAAATTAAAGGGCATTCATTTAGCAATGAAGTCAGGAATGCTTGCAGGGGAAACGGCATTTAAAGCTCTTAAAGAAAATAATTTTTCATCTGAAGTGCTTAAATCCTACGAAGATAAGATCAAAGATAGTTATGTGAAAAAAGAACTCTACAGAGTGAGAAACTTTCATCAAACTCTGAGTAAAGGAATCTTCGCATCGTTACCTTTAATTGCTCTGCAAGAAATAACAGGTGGCCGAGGACTTTTTGATCAAATGCCATGTCATGAAGATGCTAAAACAACCGAGAAAGTTTTAGATATTTGGGGGCCTGATGCTTTTGCTACTAAAAATAATCAGTTACCAAAACCTGATGGAGAGTTATTTTTTGATAAGCTCTCAAGTGTGTATTTAACGGGAACTATGCATGATGAGGATTCTCCGAATCATCTATTATTGCAAAATCCAGACACCTGCCGCTCTATTTGTGAGCCTCAGTACAAATCTCCTTGTAACCATTTTTGCCCAGCTAGTGTTTATGAAATGGTGCCGGCAAAGGATGCTCCAGGAAAATTTGATTTACAAATTAATTATACTAACTGCATTCACTGCAAGACCTGCGATATCAAATGTCCTTTTGAGAATATTGATTGGACAGTTCCTGAGGGCGGCGGCGGTCCTAAATATCAGGAAACATAAAAGATATGCCACAATTTTTAGCGCTAACGTCTCGAGGTCTTGCCGAGCCACTTATGCAAGAGCTGCAAGAGTTAGGTTTTGATCAACTTAAAATCAGTGGTTCAGGAGTTTACTTTGAATCAAACCAAGAGGGTTGTTACAAAGTAAATCTTTGCTCAAGACTCGCCACACGGGTGATTAAACCCATTTTAGATTTTCCGGCTTATCAACAAGATGAACTTTATCACAATATCCAAAAGCATGATTTCACCAAGTACATTGAGCCTCATCAAACACTCAAAGTGGAGTCTTCAGTTTCAGAATGTAAAATTCACGATCAGCGCTTTGTTGCCATGAAAGTAAAAGATGCTATTGTGGATCAGTTCCGTGACAAGTTTGATGTTAGACCCAATGTAGAAAAAGATCGTCCTGACTTATCAGTTTTTATTCGTGGAGTGAAGAATCAATTCAATGTGGCCATTGATACCTCGGGGTCTTCATTATTCATGCGAGGCTATCGTGAGCACTCAGGCCCAGCTCCTCTTAAAGAACATCTAGCGGCAGGTCTTGTGAGGCTTTCGGGTTGGCAGATGGATGAGCCTATTGTGGATCCGATGTGTGGGGCTGGAACGATTTTAATTGAAGCTGCTTTGATGGCCTTAAAGTGGGCACCAGGAGCTTTCAAAAAAGGTTTTGCATTTCAGCGTTTAAAAGGTTTTCAAGAAGAGAGATGGGAGCAACTCTTAACAAAAGTAACAAGTGAAGAGTTAGAAGAGCTACCAATTAAATTTTATGGTTTTGATTCAGATCGAAGAGCGATTCAAACGGCTAAAGACAATGCTCGAAGAGCAGGAGTTTCAGACTTAATTGAATTTAAATATCAACCTGTAGCAACACTTAAAGCACCTTGTCCCAAAGGAATTTTAATTACCAATCCTCCATATGGGGCTCGTCTTGGTGAAGAAGACGAACTTAGAGACTTATATAAAGACCTTGGGCATACCCTTAAACATGAGTTTAAGGGGTGGAGCGCTTGGATATTATCTGGCAACAAAGATTTAATTTTAGATATGAAACTAAAATCCACGAAGCGCTTTGTTGTTTTTAATGGCGGCCTTGAGTGCCGATTTTTAAAATACGAGATGTTTTAAGGGTGAAATAGCCCCATATAGCCAGCAAGAAATCCTAAGCCCAAAATAGTGAGCCACCAGGCCCAGGCTAGAGCTGGTTTTTTCTTCATAAATACAGTGATAAAACCAAGAATTAGCCAAACACCTATTTTGATATAAACCCAAGAAGGCATACCTGAGGTAAGTCCTAGTCTTGCAAGCATTCCAAAGCCACTGACTAAAATAAGAATTAATCCTAAGCCATGCGACATCATGGCCATCATTTTTGCTTTGGCTTTGAGTTGAGCTCCTGAGTAGCTGGCAATGAGGATGCCGCCGAGACCTGAGAAAAGTAAAAATAAACCTAAGATATGAAGTAATTTATAGGTATTTAAATCCATGATGGAGCTCCTTTTGTGGAGCCTCATAAACTAATGACTGGATTCTAATTTGGCAAATCTTTTAGTTTAAACACATTTCTAATGCATGTAGGTTTATTTTAAATTTAACTTTTCAGCGAGAGCGTTAAGTTGTTTGCGCATTTCTGGCAAGTAAGCAGAGCTGCTTGTGGTTCTAAGATAATCTTTAAGTGGCTGTAAGGGATGACCACCATAAGCTCCAGACTTGGTAATATCTTTTGTGACTACAGATTCACCTGCCAGTTGTACTCCAGAAGTTATATTTACATGGTCTGTTACAGAGCAACGTCCGCCACAAACAAAATAATCACCAATAGTTGTAGATCCTGCGACAATAAAGCCTGCAGTAATTAAACAGCCTTTGCCAATTTGGCAGTTGTGAGCAATATGGCAAAAATTATCAAGCTTTGTCATAGATCCTATTTTAGTTTCTGTCATCGTGGCACGATCAATGGCGCAGTGAGAGCCAATTTCAACGTCATCTTCAATAACCACTCGGCCGATCTGAGAAATTTTATGGTGTTGTTTATGAGTATCTGTTGCATACCCGTAGCCATCGCTACCGATCGTTGTATGAGGATGCACTTCACAGTTGCGTCCAATCTCACAGTAAGCGCCAACAAAAACATGTCCATGTAACAAAGAGTTCTCTCCAATAGAAACATCATTTTCTATAATTGTATGTGGGCCAATAATGGCGCCAGCGGCAACTTCTGCACGAGCACCGATGACAGCGCAAGGTCCGATGATGGCAGTAGGAGCAACTTTTGCATCTTTATGAATAACTGCAGTTGGATGAGGAGACGACCAACTTAAAAATCTCTCTCTTTTTTTATCGAGACTTTGTAAAACTTTGGCCATAGCTAGTGAAATCTGCGGAGTAATTAAAATAGCTTGTTGTTCGCTAAGGGGAGAGTTTTTAATTTCTGCCTCAAGATTTTTAGAAACAACTAAAATATGAGCTCCAGAAGCTAGAGCTTTTTCAAACTGAACTTTGTTAGTGCAGAAACACAAGCAACCTTTTTGTGCTCTCTCAGGGGGCTGAGCAAGATTGGCTTTGGCATTTTTCATGCCTTTATAAAAGGTGAATAAATCAGATTTGGTGAGCAAGTTTTCAATTTCAATCATTTATTAGGGCCTACTTTTTAAATTAAAATTTGCTAGTTCTTCTTCGAATTGTAATGCTCCGCAATATTGG
>CAYMKD010000215.1:0-5014 GCA_964390435.1 uncultured Pseudobdellovibrionaceae bacterium
TGTGTGGATCAAGCTCTCTAAGCATTCCCTTAATGCCTCCATAAATAAGCTTTTTTGTATCTACAGGCTCGACATAATATTGCTGAATAAGATTTAAAACTTTAGCAAAGTTTTGCAAATCCGCATAACGCTCCTCTGCAAAAGCCTTGATTTGAGGCTCAATTTTAAAAAATGTTAAAGTAATCACAATCAAGAGGCTGATAAATATTGGTTTGCGATATTTTCTGATACTCATAAGTTCTCCTGCTGTGATGAAATCTGAATCGTGTTATACTCTGCTAGCCATGCTTTAGGGTCATAAGGTTCTGAGAAGTGTCTGATTTCAAAATAAATTCCAGAGCCTAAATCTTGAGATGAGTCACCAGAGTAACCTATCATTTGCTCAGACTTTACTCTTTGTTGCTCTTTAACTACAAGATTTTGCAAATAACTATAGACGGTATAATAATGATCGCCATGATCTATAATAGCTGTATAACCATATCCTGGTAACCACCTTGTGTAAACGACAGTTCCAGAAAAAATACTTTGAACTATGCTTCCCGTAGAAGCTGAGTAAAAGTGTCCTTTATAATTAAAACTTAAGCCAAAATCTGAGTCATTAACTAAGCCAAAACCTTGCTTAAGAACCCCCTTTACAGGGCTTGCTAGTTTGCCTTTTTTTTCAAAAAATGAGTCTTGAAATAATAAATCAAAAACTCCAGAATCTTGGTTTTTAGCTAAACCACGCGAGCGTTCACGCAAACCTTTTAACTGAGAAATTCTATAATTTTTGTTCTCTCGTATTTTATCTAGCGCTTTATTTTTATTCTCTTGTTCCTGAGCTAATTTTAATTCTTGTTCTTTTATCTTTAATTCAAGTGATTTTAGTTTACTTACCCTACTAGCCAGTTTTTCTTTATCATCTTGAAGTTTTAAAATGGACTCATGATAGTTTTTTACAAGTTCATGATCTCTTTTTGCAATTAAAGATAGAATTTTAATTGTCCTGTCTAATTCAGCTGCACTTTTAGTTGATAATAAAATACTCGCTACCCCTTCACCACCAACTCTGAAAATACTTATAATTCTGGATTTAATTTTTTCTTTCTTCTTATCAATATCCACTTGAAGTTTGATAATATTTTTAGCAAGATTACGAATGCTTGATTCAAGACCCATTCGCTCTCTAGCTAAATCTCCCTTTTGACCCACCAGTTTTTTCATAGATCTATTGATTTCATAAAGATTGGCTAAAACTTTTCTTTGTTTAATTTCATTTTTTTCTATAGTTTTTTTTGTTTTTTTTAGTTCAGTATATATTTTTTCACTATTTAAGTTTGAGTTTACTGCCCCTCTAGAACTTAAAGCGAGTGTGGAGACAAAAAATAAAAGAATCAAACTCCTTAGCTTCATCTTTGCGACCTTTTACTAGCCGCCCAGCCACTGTTAATTTTTCTTACACAAAGATATGAACCTAAAGCTCCGCTCAGTACTCCCAACATCAAAATACTTGAAACTCCAAAAAATCCCAAAAACTCAATGCTTGTAGCTACATTAACAAAGTAAGGCATCTTAATTAAGCTTTCTAAAATCATTTTATAAATTGCAAAAGATAATCCAACACCAATAACAGCTGATAATCCGCCAACAAAAGCGCCCTGCACCACAAACGGGCGACGAATCATTCCTGCAGATGCACCAATGAGCTCTAAAATTTCAATTTCCTCGCGTCTTTGAGAAACAGCATTGCGAATTGAATTCCCCATAACAAATAAGACCGCACTTAATAATACAGTGATAACGAAGGCTCCAAAAACATGTACCGCTCGAATGAAGCCCACATATTTTTCTAACCAATCTTGGCCATAAGTGACTTCAGAAACACCGGCCACTGTTTTTATTTTTTCAGCTAAATCTGAAAAGGCGGAAATGCCCGCTTGCATTTGCAAAGATTTAGCCATTGAAACGTGAAAGCTACTTGGTACAAGATCTAAAATTTCTGGATCAGCTACAAGATCAGGTGCATAACTTGAAACCTGGGTCTTAAACACCTCTAAGGCTTTAGATTTAGGCACGAACAATACGGACTCTAATTTGTCTTCTGATTCCAAAATTTTCTGAATTTCATCAGTGCGCTTTGAATCCGTACCTTCGGATAAATAAACTGTCATTTGTAAGTTTTCGCCCCAACTTGATAAAAGGGTATATAGATTTTTAGATGTAGCCGCAAAAAAACTTATCAATACAAAACTCATAGACAGTACGAGCACTGTGGCACTCTGTAGAGCTATGTGTCGTTGCCAAGTTCTAAAAAAATTTTGAAATACCGAATTCCTCATGCTCTCATCTCACTTAACTCACCATCTTTAATTAATAAACAACGCTTATTTCTTCTTTTTACCATTGAGTGATCGTGAGTGGCGACAAAGACTGTCGTTCCCCTAACGGATACTTTTTCAAGTAAATCAATTATTTCTTCGCTGAGTTCAGGATCTAAATTACCTGTGGGCTCATCGGCAATAAGAACTCCTGGTTGGTGAATTATAGCTCTTGCAATGGCCGTTCTTTGTTGTTCTCCACCAGAAACAAACTCTGGATACTGATTGGCCTTGTATATTAAACCCACATCATCAAGGACTTCACGAACTCGCTTTTCTATAATGTGTTCTTTTTCGCCTTTAATGACTAGTGGGAGAGCTACATTTTCAAACAACGTGCGGTCTTTTAGAAGTTTAAAATCTTGAAAAATCACACCAATTCGACGTCTAAAAAATGGAACTTCATGAGCTTCAATTTTTGTTAAGTCATATTCTGCCACTTTGATAAAACCAGAGGTGACTCGATCAAATGCCGAAATCATTTTAAATAAAGTAGTTTTACCAGCTCCGCTTGGGCCAGTTAAAAAAATAAACTCACTTTTTTTAATTTTCAAATCGACGTTTTTTAATGCGTGTACGGGACCCGGATATGTTTTATAAACATGTGAGAATTCAATCATTCCTTTATCTTAACTTTACTAATCAGAGTTGACCAGAAAGTAGCTGGTCTAGAATTTTAGAATGCTGTATTTTAAGCGCTTGCTGAATCGCTTCTGACTCAGACCTTGGACCATCTTTAAGAATATCCGCGTAGCTAGTCTTAACGCTTTTCACAATGGCTCCATTATGAAAAACTCGACTTAATAAAAAAGCTTTACTCGGCCCCCAGTCTTCAGTCTGGATATGGTACTTTATTCCGTTAAATAATATGTCTGAGTTGTAGCCTTTTTGCACAATATCAAATTTGCTTAATAGCTTAGAAAAAGTCAATTTTTAGTATCTCAAATTGAGAAAGATCTTTTAGAGTTCTTCATCTATTTAAATAAAGAGCTCACTCTAACTTCCCGATAAGAAAATATGCGCTTATCAGGGCAAAGGTTTCTTATTATTATTTTATCTTTTGCCTTAGTTCGCTGTAGCAGTGGCGGTGGAGACTCTGGGGGGTCGACGACTGCTGCCAGCTCTGCTACTGAGGCTGACTACTGCACTCCTAAAACTATCAGTAATCCCATAACTGTAACAGGCAGTGCTACTTATAATGCATGGTCCGTCACATCTACAGGACTTGGCACCCCTGTGCTCACTAATCCGATTCGAGCTGCTGAAGTTCAAATTCGCTCCTCTGATGGCACTATTCTTCAATGCGGTGATACAGATTTAAGTGGCAATTTCTCATTGCAAATCGAAAAAACAGCTGGAACTTATCAAGTCTATGTAAATTCTCGTGGCGATAACACTTATGTAAAAGTCAGTGTTCTTGATGCACCAAGCACTAAGTCATATTATTCTATCACACAAAGTTTTACTCTTGCAGGAACTGAAAGCTCAACCAACGTTGGAACTCTTAATGCTCCACATACAGGAACTATAACTGGTGGTGCTTTTAATATATTAGATCAAATCTTAAAATCTAATGAGTACTTAAGAAGCAACACGGGAAGCTGTAGTGGCTGCAGCACCTTTACTGTTGCTGATAAAGTACAGGTGTTTTGGGCACCGGGCGTTGATCCGGGTACTTACTTTGGCTACGGCTCTTTAAGCTTTTTTCTTTCTAGTACAAGCGGCTCTAACACCAGTGGACTTTATATTTTAGGCGGGAAGAGTGGTAATACAAGCAGTGTTGACACGGATCACTTTGATAACTCTGTCATCATCCATGAGTATGGGCACTATTTAGAAAGTGTTTATGCTCAAACGGATTCTCCTGGCGGCTCTCACAATGGAAATTTTATTATAGATCCTAGGCTTGCATGGGGCGAGGGCTGGGCCAACTTCTTTTCCACGGCTGTTTTAGGTACAAATTATTATCGCGACACTGAGGGGAATGCTAGCGGATCAACGGGTCTTTTAGTGAGCATCAATTTAAACAGTCAAACTACGGATATTCCAACAACATTGGGTGAAGGTAATTTTAGAGAAATTTCTGTTTCACGCTCTTTGTATGAAATGATAGATGCTCCAGAGGGATCAGAAACAACTAATGATCAAATTAGTTTTGCGTATTTATGGCAAACATTCACCTCTACTACTTTAGGTCTTAAAAGCAGTAGTTTATACTATAGAAGTTCAGGAATATTTTTTAAATACCTAAGCTCTCTTGTTAGCTCATCTGACTCAACAAAATCAACAGGCATTCAAACTGTATTAACAAACGAAAAACATCGAGCTGATAGAACTGATTATGGAGCTCCTTTAGTTACTGGACTTACCTGTTCGCTGTCCATCCAAGGAGCTGTTGAGAGTTACAGTCCTATCGAAAGCAAATATGTTTCAAATTTATTAAAATCAAATGACTTTTATCAAATTTATCATCCTGGTGGCACTTTTAATCTTAAACTATCTTATACACAAACAGGCAGTCCAACTACTGACCTAGACTTATACATCTACAAAAATGGGTATACCTATGGCAGCACTACGAGCTTAGCGGCTTTTAGTGAAAAAGTTTACCCTGAAGCTTCATCAAGCACGGGCGAGGACAGTGTTAGCACCAC
>CAYMKD010000216.1:0-4987 GCA_964390435.1 uncultured Pseudobdellovibrionaceae bacterium
TTTTAAGTGTGCCGGTTTTATTTTGGACAAAATCTTGGGCTCTTAGATTTTTTGCTGCCTTAAGCTTATTTCTATGGTTGATATACTCACTTATTCCTTACAAAACCCCTTGGTGTTTAATCTCAATTCATTGGCCCACGTTTTTTGTTTTAGGTTTAAGTTTGCAAGAGTTATTAATGAGATATTCAAAACAATGGCTAAAGATTTTTGCAGCTTGTGTGGTCCTTATCTTGGCGGTGCAGAGTTTATTTGAGAGTTATAATTTAAATTTTTCTAAGAGCATTAATTTGCATCACCCCTATGTTTATGTTCAAACAAAAGAGTCTGTTTCTGGACTCGAAAAAGTTCTTTCAGAGCTTGTTAAAATCAATCCAGAGCTTAAAGACCGAGCCATCCAGTTTTCAACAGGGGAGAGTTGGCCATTTCCCTACTTATTAAAAGAATTTTCTCGTTTGGACTACAATAAAATTCAAGATAGTTTAAGTGATAAGCCCATTTTAGTGCTGGTTGACCAAGACCAAAAAATAAAAGCAGATGAGCTTTTAACTCCCGATGATTATGGACGAGGTCGGTTTTCAGTTAGAGATTCTAGAGCTGATATCTGGCTTTACTATGATATTAAAGTATTTGGAGAAAGATTAAAACCATGGCTTCAGCCTTAAGTGTTTTTTTAATAATACATATTTTAGTAAGCAGCCTTGTTGCTTTTCTAGGGGCCTTAATAATAGGTCATTTGAACTTATTTTTAGTTATTATGAGTTTATCAGTTGGCTCTTTAATTGGGTTTTACTCTGCAAAAGCATATAAAGTTAAATCAAAACCCATTACGTACTGGCATAAAATTGCATATTCAACCTTAGTAACATTTGCGGCTCTGCAGTTTTCTCGAGTATTTTATCATGCTAAAGATGCTCTGTGGACTTCTCATGCAAATAACTTTGGCGATATGCCGATGCATGTGCAGTTAATTCGTTATTTGAAATCTGTTGAGTTTTTTCCGTTAAATCCAATTTATAGCAATGACTATTTACGTTATCCAATGGGGATGGATCTTTATAATTCTCTTTGGGAATTTTTAGGAGTGAACACTTCTGGACACTTATTTGTTATTGCAATTTTGTTGTGTGCCATTTTTATTTATGTGTTGCATGAGTGGATAGGAGCATGGGGGGTTTTTGGTTTTTTCTTAAGTGGTGGCTTTATGAACTACCAAGTTTTCCAAAAAATTCAGATCTATGATTGGCAAAACTCGGTCATGTGGAAAAATTTATTTTTATCAATTCTACTTACACAAAGAAACTTTTTGTGGACTCTTCCTGCTGGTATTTTTGTTTTTCTGCGAATGTGGCGCTGGCTTGAAAGTGGACAAGACCCCTCATTAAAACAAAAAATTATCTTAGTATTTATTTTATGTGGAATGGGGCTCTTTCATCTGCACAGTTTATTTATAATTTTAATTTTACTTACTCTAATGGCCATTTTTTATAAAAAATATCAGTGGCTTTGGCCTTGGGGAGTTATCGTATGTATATCTGCTTTACCTTGGGTTTGGATAGCAACAGATGGCTTAAAAAAAGCCAGTGTAATTCATTGGCAGTGGAATTGGGATCAGCCTAAAGATACTTCGGCTCTGCTTTTTTGGTGGCAAAATCTTGGTCCATGGATTGGTTTTTTTGCTGCAAGTTTCATTATTGGTATAAAACAAAAGAGTATTTATCGACCATTACTTATAATTACCTGTTGTTTAAGTATTTTATTTGTAAACTTGATGATGGCTCCATGGGCGTGGGATAATATAAAGATCTTGCTCTGGTTGTATTTAATCTGGATTTTTTTAGGTCATGAGCTGTGGTTAAAAAAAATCTCTGTTTCTAATCAGATTGGTTTAGCTTTTATTTTATTTTTTTCTGGCGGTATTTCTTTATATAGCTCGCTTCCTTGGCGGAACCCACCAGTTGAGCTTATTAAAACGGTGAGACTTAATGAAACGCAGCAGGCTCTTTCAAAGTTGCCCAAAGAAGCTGTTTTTGCTACAGCTCCTATTCACAACCACCCGGTGAGCATACTTGGGCACTCAATTACGATGGGGCACATTGGCCATCTTTGGTCCCATGGTTATGATGTAACAAAAGAGTCAAAAACTCTTGAATCTATGTTTCATGGAAAAATAGAGCCCAATGAAGCTGCTAAAACTTTAAAAATGACTCATATCTATTGGGGAGAAGATGAGCAAAAGCTCTATGGTAAAGGGCCACCAGACTCCCTAAAGAAACTAAATAATGTTTCACAAAGCTCTACAGTTTTTGTATTTGAAGTCCCTGAGTCTCGATGACACGGGTGTCCAGTTAAGCTTTTTTACTTTTGTAGAAAGATTCTACGAGATAAGATGGCCGGCTCATGGGACCTTGCGGCGTACGCTCTTTTATTTCAATTATGGTCATGCTTTTTTTATTTGTGGAAGTGAAGGCATCGGTGACAGCCATTTCCATGAAGAGTCGTGATAAGTTATATGAAACTCGTTGGCCTTTTAATGGTAAGCCACCAAAGATTTCATTAAAATCTGCAAGTGTTCTACAAAAACTTAAAGAAGCCGAACTTAAAGAGGATTGGGTTTTATGTGTTAGAAGGGTTCCTGCTGCCTTAAAAGGAGCCGCTTTAGTCAGCCCATGGATTCATAATGTCGAGCTTAGGTGTGCTTGGGAAGCTGCTCAAAAAAGCAATAAATTTTCTTCATTGCTTAGCCAAGCCGTACAAAATGCGAAAAAAAATCCGCAAAACTTATTTATTGGCCCTTGGGCAAAAGAGTTATTTGATCGAGTTATTGACTCTGAACTATGGCTCGCAAAACAAGAGATAAAAAGTCAGAAGAAAAAATCTTGGCAAAGAGTGAACGATGTTCTCAAATATGGTCAAATTTTAAGCAACTCTAAGGAGGCTGAGGCTCTAGCCATTTCTGCGGAGCTTTCGTATTTAGAACAAAAAACTGAAGCAGCAGAGTTTTTATTTAGACAGAGTCTTGATAAGCGAGAGTCCGTTGAAGTTCGAGCACGACTTAAAACGGTTCAAGCTGCACTAGAAAAGAAGAATAAAAAAATTTCTTCTGATCCTGTAGAGAGATTAATTTCGGACCCAAAGCTTGAAGCAACTCCTGAAGAGCTTGAGCTTGAAGCTCGGATTAAGGAGTCTATTAGCAAAGGAGCTGCTTTATCAGCCATTGCCGATGCTGTAGATTTATTGCGCCGTTTTCCGGGAGGGCGTCGCGCGGAATGGGCCAGTGATAAAGTTTTGGAGCTCTATCAGAGTTTATTGCAAAAAAACGATAGTAATTTAGATCTTGCTCGAGACAAAGCCAGAAAACAAATGAGTAAAGCTCCATCGACACGATTGGTGGATTGGGTCCAAAAACTTCATCGTTATGGAGATTATGTCTCGGTATTAGATTTATCCGAAAAAGCTCTCGACGATCTTGAGGGAGCACCAGTGCAAACACAATTGCATTATTATGCTGGTCGCTCAGCACATTTCATTGGTGAGTATGAAAAAGCTCAGAAGCATTTTTTAAAACTGGCGCAGCAAAGTGCTGGCACAAATGAGAGTTTAGAGGCTTTGTTTCGTCTGGGTTTGATTGCCTACAGGCAACAACAATTTTCTGCGGCGGTTAGCTATTTAGAAAAGTTATTAAAGTTGCCTGGCATAGATCGCTTTGAACTTAATTCTAGGTATTGGTTGGCGCGCTCCTTAGAAAAAGTAAATATGCCTCGTAGTATAGAGGAAAAAAATATTATTCTAAGTCGATATCCTTTCTCTTATTATGGCTTGCGGCTTAACTCAGAAAACAATAAGGGGCTTATTTCTTGGGCAGACCCTCAAGGAAAAAAGGATATTCAGTACAACTATTGGCTAACCTCTTCTCAAAAAGAAACGTGGCAAAGATTTTTACTTTTAAATCAAGCTGGTTGGTTTGATGAAGCCAGAGCAGAGTCTGTAGAGTTACCTACACCTAAAGAGCCTGAGGCTAAAATTCTCTTTGCAAGGTATTTAGCATCCGCACTTAGTTATCCGACGGCAATTCGCTTGGTTAATGATGCCGGTGACCAAGATCCACAGCTAAGAAGGCTTGATTATATTAGAATTGGCTTTCCAGATGATTTTGATAAGCAAATCAATCAAGAGGCTCAAAAGTACAATTTAAATCCTATTTTGATTAAGAGTCTTATTCGTCAAGAGAGTGCTTACAATATGAAGGCAGTTAGTACATCAAATGCCATGGGGCTTATGCAGTTAATTCCACCAACTGCACAAGAAGTAGCTACAGATTTAAAAATAAAAAAGTTAAATTTGCCAGAAGATGCTTTTAAACCTGAATTGAATATCCAGCTGGGAACACAGTATTTAGCTAAAGTTCTAAACCAAGCTAATCGAAATATTCCTATTGCACTTGGCTCTTACAATGCAGGTCCCCATCGTTTAAACAAGTGGTTAAGCCTACGGGATGAGACTAAAGATTTGGCGCAAAACCCTAGTTCATCTCCTGAATCTGAAATCTGGTTCGACGAGCTTCCATGGGGAGAAACGAGCTTTTACATCAAGGCTATTCTGCGTAACACTCTGATTTATCAAATGCTTGATAAAAGTCCTGTTAAGCTTGAGGGAGTTCTTTGGCAAAACATGGTTGTAAGTGGTTGAAAATAGGATTTCATTTGTTAAGATAGGTCTTAAAGAGACGTTTGTTGTGTTGCGATAAAAGCTGGTTTGAGTGTAGGCTTATAGTAGGGGGACGTAATTTGAGAAAACTGTGGATTTTGCTGTTTGTTTTGGTCACTATGCCTGCTTGCTCTCACCTCATTCGCTCTTCAGAGGCAGAGTCAGACGACATCTCTATTGAAGGCTCTGATAATTTAAAAGAAGTAGGAAGCTTTCGTGTTTCTGATCCTGAGCCACCTTCTATTATTGATCCAGAAATAGAAAATATCCCTGATGATGTTAT
>CAYMKD010000217.1:0-4977 GCA_964390435.1 uncultured Pseudobdellovibrionaceae bacterium
TTTTCGAGATGGACAAAGATCAATAGTTAGATAAACACTTTGAGTGTTGTCATGAGTAAGTCCATCATTGGCTAGTGGATATGGGGCTTTAGTTGAATACTCTAAAATCTGTTCATAACGAGTATTTAAGTTGGGAGTGAGTTCAGAGCAACTTATTTTATTTTCTGGTAATATTTGTGTTAATAGTGTTTGGGGATTTACTAAAAGAGCCTGGTAGTAGCCATTGATTTCAAAAGAGCGTAATAGGGTGAGCCTTTCGCCAGTATCATTATGAATGCACTCAGCGTGCTGAACTGTATAATTTGAAATACTGGCCTCAGCGCTGAATGATAAAATCAAACAAATAAAAAAGTAAGTTAAAGCGTTTTTCATGATCATTGCTATTATCATGAGTTTAAAAAAATAATGTAGAAGATTTGCTATATACAAAGGTGGTTTTGTATTCTTTCCAAAGAGAGTCTTTTCTAATGATTATGCTTCACATAATTATTGCCTCTAAAGAGTTAAAAGCTTTAAAACTTTCTTTCTGGCAATAAAAGCTTGAGGGTTATAAATGGGTCTGAAGTTTACACAAATTGTACCTCCTGAGGGGGTTGAACAAAAGGATTGGCAAAATTGGCATTGGCAAATGCGAAAGTCACTTAAAAGCCTTGGTGATTTTGAAAAAGTATTTATTTTAACAGATTCAGAGCGTTGGGCTTTTAAAGAAAGTGCGGAAATATTTAAAGTGCAGGCAACGCCTTATTATGCTGAGTTAATAAAAAAATCTCCTGTTTTGCGCAAAATTATGTTGCCACAAAAAGAGGAGTTAAGTTCTGGATTTCAACAGATGTTAGATCCATTGGCAGAGAAAAACAATAACCCAGCTCCAAGACTCATTCATCGATATTCAGATCGTGTGCTATTTTTAGTAACGGATTTGTGTAGTGTTTATTGCAGGTACTGCACTAGAAAACATTTCACAGCACAAGAAAATAATTTTATTCGAGAGCCAGACTACTTGCAGGCTTTAAAATATATTCGAGAACATAAGGGACTCAGAGAGGTTATTCTTTCTGGCGGTGACCCGCTAACTCTTTCAGATGAAGTGTTATTTAAAATTATTAAAGACATCAGAGAAATAGATCACGTGGAAATTATTCGCATTGGTTCGCGTATGCCTATTGTTAATCCAATGCGAATTACATCTGAGTTTGTGAATAATCTAAAGAAGTTTCACCCCATTTTTATAATGACTCATTTTAATCATCCGGATGAGTTAACTGAAGATGCTTCCAGGGCTCTAGCTAAATTTGTAGATAATGGCTTCCCAGTTTTTAATCAGATGGTTTTGCTAAATGGAGTAAATAATCACGCCGCACTTATACAGGCTTTGTCTAGAAGGTTATTATATTTAAGAGTTAAGCCTTATTATATGTTTCAGTGTGATCCATCCGTAGGCACGGATCATTTGCGAACCTCCATAGAGGACTCTCTAAAAATTCAAAAGGAATTATGGGGGCATTTGTCAGGACTAGCAATGCCTCAGCTTTCAGTAGATATTCCAAATGGCGGCGGCAAAGCCTATTATGTGCCAAATTTCGAAGTAAACCATAGCAGTGAAATTCGAAACTATATTGGATGGGATGGAGTTCAGGCCGAGTATATCTCGCCACCCCAAAGTTCTATTGAAAAACCGACTGTTGAAGACAAATACATATTTGAGTGGGAAGCCTTAGTAAATGCAAAATCAAAAACATCTCAAAATCAGGATTTTGATAAATGATTAAAAATAATACTTTTAAACTTCAGATTGATGATGGTTCACACCGGCAAGCAGATTGGCTGACCCAAAGGGAGAGTTACCGTGTGCGAACTGTCTTAAGGTTTGCCATGGGCTTATTTATGTTATTTATCCTTATGTTTTCTTCACAAATAAGCCAACTTGCGTCGTTAATGTTAATGGCTTTGCTTTTATTGATTTTAATTGCACTTGAGTTCAGATTAACAACTCTGCGAATAAGAAACCTAAATATTTAATTTCATTGAAATATCGAATTTCTGTGATAACAATATCTTATGCACAAACTAAGAGGCGTAGTTAAATATCTTTTCATAATTATATTTTTATTTTCTAACATCGTTTCTGCTGTTGAAGAGAAAAAAGAAGACAGTTGTGCAGCTATTGTTACCGGGGTAGACACAAGAAAGAATACCTTAGAAAAAACAACAATAAGTTTAGATTCTTTGTTGGGAAATGAAAGTGCTTACGAAGTTCCTATTAGTGTTCTATTTCAGATAGATCTTAGTGATTTAGAACAAGTAGAGAAAAAGAAAAAAGAGTTGTCTAAACTTTTAACAGCTGAGGCGGTAAGTACTTCAAGCGAATTTGAAAAATACAACTCTTGTAAAAATCTAATTAATAAAAAAACTTATGAAGAGCTTGCCAATTTGCAAGCAGAGGTAAATACAAAAAAGCTAAATTTTTTAAATAAAGAACCTGATCAACAAGAGATTTTGGTTGCGGCGTACACGGCAGGTCGAAAAAAATATGAGGATCAACACAGTCTGCAAAACCAACTTATTAAAAGTCAAACAGCACTAGCTTCAGCAAAAGCAGATCTTGCTAAATCTGAAGAAGAGATTGCTCAGCAAGATAGCAGAGGGATGGAGGCTATTCTCGTAGCTCAAGCTGCAATTGATAAATATGTTGTTGATCTTGAGTCAGAGCAAATAGATTTTATTGAAAATTTAAAAATCAAAAAAGAAAAATTAAATCAACTTCAAGTCGAAATGACTAAAATTTTGAAAGATGATCTTAATAACCAAATAAGTCATAACTACAGTTTAATTAGCAATATATGGGAATCTGCAGTTGATCACCTTTTGGAGCTTTTCTCTGATGTTAGATTAGAGTCAAGTGTTGAAATGCCTGAAGTCTTATCAATAGAGCCAAGCACAGATGCTGAAAGAGAGTTATACGACAAATATAAAGCCATTTACGAAAGTGCAAACGAAAGACGTAAGGTGTTAGTTGAAGAGAGGAAAAACATTCTCAATGGTCTTAAGATTCAGAATTTTAAGCTACTTCAGGATTCTGGTATATTACGAGCAAGATTATTAAAAAAGTGTGATTCATTAAACTGCGATCGTCCGCGAGGTCTTAACGAAAAAAACCTTGGCATTTTACTTAGAGAAATTAGAGTTGTACCCCTTCGGCTTATTGCTGGAGGTTTAAGCAAGTGGCTTGAAGTTAGATCCAAGTTCTCTTCAGGCATTGATGGTTGGCTCGATTTAAGCAGACAACTATTTGTTTTATTTATCCTACTTTTGATCCCCTTTGCTTTATCAAGAGCCTTAAGTTGGGTTTCATTGCGGCTTAATATTCTTAAGAAAAGTCTGCTCTCAAAATCTATGTTGAATTATCGTCGTCGTACTAACTTTGCGATTTGGATTGCTAGACTGAACCCCTTTGTTCCTTCTGTAGGGATGATTATTAGTATAGGGGTTGCGAGAGTTCTTATTGAAGGAACAGACTTAAGAGAGCTAGCCATCTTTCTTTATTATTTTCAAATCTATTATGTCTATAGAACCGCAAAATTACTTTTACGTGTAGGTCTGGAAATTATATTTTCTACAGATTCTGTTGACGCAATGAAGCTACAGAAAAGTAAGATCGAACGCTCTGCCACTCGAATTTCAAGACTTATATTTACTGAGTATATACTTCTTCATATAACTGAAGATACGGTCAGACGGGCTTTAGCGTATCAATTGTTTTCCAACATTATATTTTGGGTCAATATTGCTTTTATAATATTCGAAGCTAGTCAGTGGCATAAAGAGATATGTGATGCATTTTCGTATCGGTTCCCCAATGTTTGGTCAAAAACTAAATCATACTATGAATTAAAATTTGGAAAACTATTTCTGCCTATAATGTTTTTGGCAGTTATCTCTTTTGAGGTGGTGCGCTTTATATCTCGCTATCTTGTTAGAATTGATATTGTTAAAAGACTTTTATCAGAGGTTTTCAAAAAAAGACTAGAACATGCAGAAAAGGAGCCAAAGGAATTTGCTTCTCCCCCAAAAGATTATCTTGTTTCATTTGATTACTATCTTTCCGCTACAGATAATATTTTTATTGAACACTCCAATTCTACTGTCCAACAAGCTACAGAGCTTATTTTGTCTTGGATGAACAATCAATCAACGGATGATTTGCTTATTATAGTTGGTAATAGAGGCATGGGTAAAACAACAACAATTGACCATGCATATAAGAGAATTAGCGTTCACGCTGCCTCAAAGCTGTATAAAGTGCCGCAAAAGTTAACAACTCAAGAAGCAGTTTTAAATTGGTTATCTGATGTGTTGGGTAGCCCAATTAAGTCTATTGAAGATGTTAAAGAGTTTGATAAGAGCTTAGAAAAAAAACTTGTACTTTGTGTTGATGATATACAAAACTTCTTTTTAGGAGTTATTGGTGGATTTGATGGCTATCGCACGTTTCTAGAAGTTATTAGTTTAAAAACCACTCATATTTTCTGGTGTTTAACGGTGAACTCTCAATCATGGGCTTATTTAAAAGGAGTGCTTGGTGAGGAGCATTTTTATGGTAAAGTTCTAACTCTAAATCCGTGGAAGGATTTTGAAATTCAAAAACTCATTTTAGCTCGTCATAGAATGACTAATTACAGTCGTGCTTTTGATGATTCTATTAAAGCCTATGGCGCTGGAGATTTAGGACAACAGACAGAAACGCAATTTTTTAGACTGTTATGGGGGCAATCTCGTGGAAACCCTAGGTCTGCTTTAATGTATTGGGTGTCTGCTATATCAAGTCCAAATGAAGGGCAAATATACGTAGGTATTCCCTCTTTTGTGAGTTCATCACTTGTCTCTAGCATGAGTGATGATGCCTTGTTTTTACTTTCAGCCATTGCAAAACATGAAAGCCTTACACAAGAAGAACTTAAGCTCGTTACAAATATTGAT
>CAYMKD010000218.1:0-4970 GCA_964390435.1 uncultured Pseudobdellovibrionaceae bacterium
TGCGATCACCATATTGGTGCTTCCAGTCCCAAACTTTTTTTACAAAAGCTTCACGTCCCAAAGCATGGCGGTTAGTGCCTTCTTTTTTTAGCTCGCGCTCAACAACAGCTTGAGTTGCAATGCCAGCATGGTCTGTTCCTGGTAACCAAAGAGTATTAAAACCAGACATGCGCTTCCAACGCACCAACACATCTTGAATGGTATGATCAAGAGCATGTCCCATGTGTAAGAAACCTGTGACATTTGGAGGTGGTAAAATGACGGCAAAAGGAGGCTTAGTAGAAACATCTAGAGCTTTAAAATAGCCTTGCTCTTCCCACCAGCCGTAAATGCGCTGTTCAACATCTTTAGGATTATAGCGATCTGATAAAGTTTCTGACATAAAAGCCTCGTATAAAAACTAACTTTCCTGAGCATCAATGACAAGCTGTTTTAATCCTCCGCGAACTACATAAGTATTGAGATATTTATTTTCAGCAAGTTTTTGTGCAGCTTGTGAAGAAAGTCGTCCATCATCACATAAAAGCACTATAGGAACTTCTTTCGGCGGCGCGTTTTTTCCCACATGCTCAAGCACTGAGTTAAGATCTGTTTTAATAGATTTTGATAACATTTTATCTACAATAGGAATTTGTGTTTTTTGGGTGCTTAAATCTATAAAAATAAATGGCACGCGGGCTTCACATAGATTTTGTAATTGAAAAAAACCTATAAATAAAAACTCATCAGACATTTTGCTCAACCGCCGGCGCCACTGCAAGTTTTCCAGATTCAGGAAGTAGAGCATACCTGTTCAAAACAATGAGCAAACTAAAAGCAGCCAGCCCCCCAGCAAAAAGAAAGGGACTTGATTGCGAAAGACTTCCATAGAGTAAACCACCAAATCCTGGCCCAATAATTCTTCCTAAAGAGGCCATGCTTTGAGTCAGCCCCAAATTAGCTCCTTGTTTATTTGCAGAAGTAAGTAGGCTGATACTGCCCATGATCGATGGATTAATAAGTCCATTACCAATAGCAAGAATAGTCATGAATATGGCTAAAACAGAAATCTCGTAGGAAACAGCAATACCACTTAGCCCAATAGACATACCGACAAGACCGATGGAGAGAACTTTTCTTTCTCCCCAAAGAGGAATGACTTTTCTCACTAAAAAACCTTGAGTCAAAACGATGATCACCCCAAGATAAGCAAAACCAAAACTAACTTCTTTAATTCCCCAAGCAAATCGATCTTCAACAAGAAGAACCAGTGTTGCCTCCATCGCAGCCATCGCCAATGAAGCTAAACCAAACACTCCCATAAGTGAGCCAATAACGGGTTTTTTAAATTCTTTAATTAAGCCAGCCAAACGAGAAGTTCTTGGTTCAAGCTTGGCTCGATTTTCATCTTTAAGTGTTTCTTTGAGTTTTTTAACAGCAAATAAAAAGTTTAAAAAATATAAACCCGACACACAGTAAGCCGCAAAGCTAGTACCAAAATGAGGAGCCGAAGAAAGAGTCTCTCCCCAAGCCGCAAGCCCACCACCCATTGCGGGACCTACGATAAAACCTAAACCAAATGCAGCCCCGATAAGACCCAGCCCCTTAGATCGCTCTTGCGGAGAGGTCACATCAGAAATATAAGCTGAAGCTGTGGATAGGCTCGCACCAAAAAATCCAGCAATTAATCTTGCAACAAATAAAAGTACTAAATTGTTAGCTAATCCAAAAAGAATATAAGCAAGACCTTCACCAAAAAGGCACACAAGTAAAATAGGCCTGCGGCCCATGCGATCACTGAGTTTGCCCCAAAATGGCGAAAATAAAAACTGCATGAGCGAGTAACAAGAAAGTAGCAATCCCACTTGGAGTGGAGTCGCACCAAAATCTCGGCTCAACATTGGTACAATTGGAATAATCACTCCAAAACCAACTAAATATAAAAATACTGTAATAAAAATAATTACCAGAGGACTGGATAAACGCATAGGTGCAGAACCTTCTCATGATTTTCAATTTAGGTCCATGATAGCCTTGATGACGCTTGATATAATTTGCTCTGGGTGACGCGCTTAGGATTGCGGTTTAAAATTAAAAAATGAGACTTAAATTGTTTATTTGCCTACAGCTTATTGCAAGTTTAGCTATGGCTAGAAACTTTAGCCCTAAAACCTACTCTGACAGCTGGCAATGGTCTGGAGATTTAGAGCATTTTGCAAGCACAAGTAACTTTGAGGAAAATGGCAGCAGTGCCTCTCTCAATTCAGGCAATGGTTTTGGGGAAACGCAGAGTTATTTTAAACTGCGTCATCCTTGGAGCGATCATTGGGCCTTTAGCGCAGAACTTAGTGCTGGATATACTGAGAGCGTAACCCCAACTCTATCAAGACAAAATTCTGGTTTAAATAATTTAGTACTTAGCATTGATTATAATATGATTGGCGGGAGCTTTAATATTTTACCAGAGCTTATTCTAATTTACCCTTTTCAAAAAGTAGATCCACAAACAGATACTGTCTTGATTGGTGAAGGAGCTCTATCTGCTGAAGCCCGTTTAAATTGGCAAAAACTTTGGCCTACTTTTAAGCTGCTGGCTCATACGGGTTTTAAATACAGAGATGAAGGGCGCTCCTCGCTGTTTACCTATAAACTAAGTAATGAATTTGATCTTAACTCTTTTTTATTGGGTGCAGGATTTGAAGGCTTTGTTTCTGTGTTGCAAGATCAACATACTAAAAGAACGCAAGAAAGACTTGATGTTGTTAGAAGAGTCGATGCTGGAAGTTATCGCTACTATAGCGTTAATCCAACAGAGCATAAAGCTCTAGGCTGGCTTGGATATCAATTTGATCGCAGTTTATCAGTGAGAGGAGGCTTAGATTATATTTATGCCGGAGGGAGAGTCGCCGCTGGCTATGGCTACTTTGTAGGTATCGAATATAGCTTTGAACCAGTAAAAAGTAGCGAAGATTATAATAAATCATCAGTTAACGAGTTTGAATTTGACACTCAAGATAACGAAACTCAAAAGTATTTCGAATCTGAACCACCTAGTAAGCCTAAATCTAAAAAACGAATCCAAAGAAAAAAATAGGCTTAAACATGGAGATCTTCTACAAAATTGGACAAGCTCATCTACCTGCAGATAAAGGAGATACTTCTGAAGTTTTTTTCGGCTCTGCCATACTCATATTTGGAAGTGCAGCTTGTGGCATATACTTTTCACCTTGCTCAAGAAGCGTAAGATGAGATTGAGCCATGGCCTTTAAATTAGCTTCAAATTGCATACGCATTCTCTTTAATTCAGAAATATCATTGTAGATTTTTTTAAGCCCCTCACGCGCATCTCTAGCAAGTTCATCTGATTTGCTTTGTGCATCCGCAATGATTAACTTCGCCTCACGCTCTGACTCTTGCTTCATTTTCTCAGCCATTTGAGACGCCGTAGTGAGTGTATTTTTTAAAACATGCTCACGCTCTCGATGTTCTAAAAGAGAAAGCTCTTTTTCTCGAACAGCTTCTCTCAGAGAATTTCTCTCATGAACAAGCTCTTCAAAAGCTTCTGAAACTTGTTGCAAAAATTCATGCACTTGATCGATATCATAACCCATCATTTTTTTAGGGAATGTTTTATGAGCGATATCAATAGGTGTAAGTTTCACGGCAAAACCTCCTTGTGCCTAGCCTTGAGTCTGGCGTGCAAGCTCTTGATCGCGCAATGCCGCCTTCTCAAAAGAATACCTGAGTGCTCGTTCAATCTCAAGCTCTCGCATTGATTCAAGACCTGCTTCTGTCACACCTTTTTTGGAAGTCACTTTAGCCTGCAAGTCTGCAATAGGAGTGTTTTCAGATTGCGAAGCCAAAAGCGCTGCGCCAAGAAAAGTCTCAACTGTCATTTTACGGGCCTCTTGGGGCTCAAAACCTCGCTCTTCAATCCACTCCTGCCAATACTGCATCAATTCAAAAATAAAACCAGTTCCAGCAGCACAAGAAACAGTTAAAGCCTCAAATGTTTCACCTTCTGTGAGTTTAAGTACATAGCCCAATGGACTTAATAAATCTTCCACCATAGCTTCAATACCTTGGTCTGGTTTTTCGGTGCAGTAACCTATGACCCCACGACGAATTAAAGATGGTGTATTTGGCATAGCGCGAACAACACGACAGGACGGTAGAGTTTTTTGAATTCTTGCCAATGTAACTCCTGCTGCAAGGCTCACAACAATTTGTCCTTTATTAAAAATAGAGCTTAAGGGCTCAAGTGCAGCAGCAAGATCTAAAGGCTTAACTGCAAGCACAACAATATCGCACTTCTCAACCAAAGCTTCGTTATTTGGCAAAGCAACCACTCCATACATTTCAGCAATCTTTTGCAGCTTACCTGCGGACCGGTTAGTTACAAATATTTTCTCTGGATTCATGGCCTTTGATTCAATAAGGCCCTTAATAATTGCTTGGGCCATATTACCTGCTCCAATAAAACCTACTTTTTGATAAGCAAACAAAGCTGCGCTCCTTGTTTAGAGAGGCAAAAAGGAACAAAGCCCCTCCAACCTCTTCTAACCATTAACTCATTAAGATAGGTAGATTCACAAGCTCTTACGCGCACCAAAAAGACTTGTGCCAATTCGCACCATTGTCGCACCTTCCTCAATAGCTAAGGGGAAGTCGTGACTTGTGCCCATTGATAAATGCCTAAACATAGAAGGCTTCAGCTCAGGAATCTCTTTAAGTAAAGAGTCCCTTAGTAAGCGAAGTTTATGGAAATATGGCTTTGAATCTTCTGCATGATTTCCCAAGGGAGGCAAGCACATTAAGCCTTGCACTGATATGTTTTCCAAATCAATAATTTGTCTAATTTGCTCATAAAGATCAGCTTCAAGAAATCCATTTTTACTAGGCTCCTGAGCCAAATTAACCTCAAGCAAAACAGCTTGATGACAGTTTACTTTTTTTGCCTGCTTAGAGATTTCTTTTGCTAGTTTTAATGA
>CAYMKD010000219.1:0-4935 GCA_964390435.1 uncultured Pseudobdellovibrionaceae bacterium
TCCCCATGAAGCACCGCCAGCTCAGTTAAACTGCGGCCTCTGCCCCAGAACCTCGTTTTGAATGTCCGTCCTGACACATAGTTTACACTTTTCCAATCCAGGAGGAATTTCAATGGGTTGGAAGGAGTGTAATAAGATGGATGAGAAGCTTAAATTCATAGCAAGATACCTTGAGGGCGAAAAGATTATTAAAAAATATCCTGATGTGAAAGCCCCAGCAAAAAGCACAATACACGCTATTCTTGATCGACATGGTTTGGTTAAGCATCGGCTGGGACGGAGAAGATTTAAGGCTACAGGTACACCGCTTGAGCACGTTAAAGAGCCAAATCAACTTTGGTGTGCAGATTATAAAGGTGAATTTATGTTAGGTAATCGTCAATATTGTTACCCACTAACGATCACTGATTATGCCTCAAGGTATTTGATTAAATGTGATGCATTGTCTTCGACTCGAGAAGAGTTCGCGTTCGAAGTTTTTACAAGAGCCTTTAAAGAATTTGGATTACCTGATTCTCTCAGAATTGATAATGGAAATCCTTTTGCCAATGGGCAGTCATTTTATAATTTAACAAAGCTATCTGTTTGGTGGATGCGACATGGAATAAACTTAGAAAGAATTACTCCAGGAGCTCCTCAGGAAAATGGTAGACATGAGCGTATGCATTTAACACTTAAGCTTGAAACAACAAGGCCTCCAAGGCAAACGCTTGTCTCGCAGCAAGAAGCGTTTGATAATTTTCAAAATACTTTTAATTTTGAAAGACCACATGAAGGGATAAAAAATAAATACCCTTCAGAGATTTATAAAAAGTCCGATAGAGAGTTTAAGAAACTGGAACCATTGTTTTACCCAATGCATGACCAGACGATCACAGTCACAAGTTGTGGCAGGATCTGTACGAAAACGCTAAAGGTTAGCTTAAGTAGGTCGTTTGCAGGGCAACAGGTTGGGATAAAAGAAATGGAAGATGGGATCTGGGTTGTAAGTTTTATGGATAAAGATAAAACGCACAGGCTTTTGAAATTTTGAGCAGAATCTAGGGATTTCTGCTTTTTATAAACAGGGGTTTGCCCCATTTTGAACTCTGTGATTCCTTCAGTAGCTTGTACTGTGCAATCCGCAGCTCGTTAACCGCTTTTGGCAGCTGCCCACTTGCTGCCGCAGCTACAGCGAAAGCTACTGCCACAGGAATTATTTTTTCGATTTACTTTTGCCGCTCTACTTCCAACACAGAGACTTAACAGTATTATTGAAAAAAACAGTGCTGAAGCAACAGCTAAAATTGATAAGCTATAGAAGATCATTCAGAAATCCTGAATGGTATACAGGAAATCTGAATTTCACGATTTATTGATGCCTCGTGGCTCAGATCGCATTTACCCAGCTTTGGTGGCGGAGTTTTGGATTAATTTTATTTGAATTCCGATCAGGCGGATTTTTTATCTTTAAGAAAATCGATGACAAGGCATAAATTTTCAAGGGTTGGATTACTTTCATCCTTGCACATATCATATAAGGTTGTTCTGGGAATGCCGGTCGAGTCTGAAATATGTGTAGCCCCAAAGCGTTTTATCAGCGCATAAAGAGCTGATTTAATATCGTCAGGGTCGCCATCGTTCCATGAGTCAAAAAAACTTCGGATGATTTCAGCATCCGAGTATTTATTCATATTCTTGCGTTCTGATCGTTCCATTTTTCACTCCTTTTAATAAATCTTGGGCCATTTTTATATCATTGCCTTGAGTGTCTTTATGCCCGCCAAGTAGCAAAACAATTCCATTATATTCAACCACATAAAGCCGAAAAGAACCCATAGTACCCGTCTTCCACTTTATTTCGAGGATTCCATCAAATCGCTTATGAAATCCTGGGTTCCCATCGGCTAACCTCTGAATCCTTTGATCGATTCGTATCTTGAGTGAGTGATCAAGCTTGTTTAACCAAAGGAGGAATTCAGAGGTACATTTCATTAATAAAATGTACGATATATCGTTCATATTGTCCAGAACTTTCTGGCCCCTTTGTTGCACATAGGCTTCTGTGAAGTTAAATGAGTATTTTAAATCGAAAGGATGTTTTATGAAGAGACAATTTTTGTCACTGTTAGTGACGATTATGGCGGTTAGCCAGGTGGCTACGGCAAATGAGATTTGTTCCACATTGCAGGATTGCCTAAAGTTAAAAACGGAAGTGGAAAAAAAAATTCGGGAGCTTCAAATTGGAGATAGTGTATTAGGGGATTTTTTAAGAGACAAGAATGGTAAGATCATTACAAATGTTACGCAAAAGCAGGCTTCTGATGCTTGTGAGCGTCAGGGGATGCGTTTACCTACTGCCCGTGAGGTGGCCTTAGAAGGAGTTAAAATCGGTGGCGCTGCCCTACTTGAAGTGAGTGATTATGAGGCTGGAAAAATTCCTCTTGGTTACGCAAAAAGTGATTTCTATAAAGTGACAACAAAAGAAGAAGACAAGTCAACGGACCAGTTTTACTACTCCTATGAAGATTACGTTAGGCCTACCCGTGATTTAGGCAACCATTGGGTTTGGTCATCGTCGCTTCACTCCAACTATTCTTATGAGGCATTCTACTTCAGTGGCTTCAGCGGCGATGTGTACTACTCCAATCGCTTTAACAGTAATGATGGCGGCGCCGTCCGGTGCGCGCCCCGCGTGAATCGTTAATTTATAATTTTTCAATTGGCGAGCCGATGAGGCTCGCCGTTCATCAGCGCCCGGAGGGCGCTTAAATTTTTATGGCAAAAACCCACGATATTACAGTCTATAATAAAACGTATACATTTGTTCGCGATTTATACCGAATCAAGATCAAACTTCCAAAATTTATTAAGCACGATCTGGGGCAGGAAAGCTGTCTGAACGATTTATAATCGGCGATTTGATGGGGTTCAGATCATACCCGTATTTGCTGCTGAAGTAACTGAGGCTAAACAGGTTCCAATTACTTGGGAACATTCGGAAGCCAAGTGGTTAACGGCGAACGAGTGTCACGAGAAAATCAATTTCTGGGGTCTCCATGAGGGTCTGAAGAAAACGAGAGAATTTGTCACTGAGCATCCCAACCCACCGAAAGAGTTTCGACTACTGTAAGTTTTCGCTTCAAAACCACTTGATTCCTAGATAAAGCCTGCATCGAAATGTGCGGGCTTCGTATTTTTTAGATTAAGCAAATCCTAATTATCTTAGTTTTAATAGTTAAAAACCATAAATACCACTTTCCCTGCCCAACGCAGACAAAAAATATCGATCCCATTGCCACAAATTTAAAATCCCTTAGTCCAACGAATTGCAATTGACTGCCATTTTTTTGTATACAATTGCCACTTTTAAATTTTGTGTTGGCATCTATTTTGATGCTTTGTGGCTCAGATCACAGCTGCCCAGCTTTGGTGGCGGATTTTTTGGATTAATTTTATTGCTTGTTGACTGTGTTTACTTAGTATCTACAATATTTTTGTGGAGGGAAATATGAAAACTCAAATGTGGTTTCTACTACTAACTATTTTGTTGTTTAGCCAAAGCTCTTTGTCGCGAAATTTAGAGTGTTCTTTGCATGAAAAGGGATGGGGCCATATTATTGCAACTCAAAAAGCTAATCTAGATGTTAAGCCGACTTTTAATAAAACCTGGAAACGAACCTGGGAAGAAAAATCAGTACCTATAACTTTACAAGGCAATAAAGGTAAGCTTCGTTTTTGGATTGGTGCTACCTGGTATAATAACCATCCAAGTGGAAATATAAAGCTAAATAATATGAATGATACTTTCCCAGCGATTGATGCGGGTGTTTTCTTTTATAAACAGCTTTCAAATGGAAGCTATGAAAACACCCCCTCTCTTGTTGGTATAAGAAGCGATAGTGCTCCAGGTTTTAATGAGTATGCTAACGGAATAAGCGATCCATCGCACGTGCTATATGGTTGGTCTAGTATGGATGATTATTCGCTTCGTTGCGAAGTTCATTAACACTTGTTTCTCATCCTATCTTCATTCACGAACGTAAAAACCACCCGGTAATAATTTTTCAAATTTATCGCAAGTTAGAAAAAGTTTTAAGCTCTCCTCATCATTTGTTTATAAGGTTTATTACGAACAGCTTGAGCTGCAGAACCGACAAATCACCAGATATTACCCCAAAGAGCTAGGCATCGATGAGCACTTTGTAAAAAGGCAATTTGGTGCACCTCAGTTTATGACTGTGTTTACTGATTTAAAAAATAGATCAGTGCGTGAGTGTGTCTTTGGCAAAACCAAGAAGGGCCTCATTGAGCAAACCCAAAACATGCTAGGCCGACGTGAGGTTGAATGGGTGGCTCTTGATATGTCTGATACCTATCGTGGTTTTGCACTAGAGCATTT
The DNA here is from genome assembly GCA_964390435.1 of uncultured Pseudobdellovibrionaceae bacterium. GTDB lineage: Bacteria > Bdellovibrionota > Bdellovibrionia > Bdellovibrionales > Bdellovibrionaceae > CAYMKD01. Next base: position 4,382 of record CAYMKD010000219.1, read on the forward strand.
TCCAAATGCAAAGCTGGTTGCAGATAAGTTTCATGTTCTGAGAATGTTTAGCCATATTTTAAATAGACATCGTATCGATACAACAGGAGATGTGCGAAAAAATCCTGTTAGGAAGTTATTACTGAGAAATAGGCATAATTTAAAATTTTATGAGCGAAAGGCTCTAGATCTGTGGCTTAAAGATCATCCAAAAATCAAAGAAGCTTATGATTGGAAAGAACACTTCCATAGATTTTATCGGATCAAGGGTTATGCTCGAGCCTATCATCGTTTTGAAAAATTAATTATTGCCATGAGATTTAGCCAAATCCCCGAAATAAAACGGTTCTGTCGAACCTTGGAAAGGTGGAAAGATGAAATCCTAAATTATTTTTTAAACCCAATTACAAATGCAGTGACGGAGGGTTACAACCGCATTGCAAGTCTTGTAAAAAACAGAGCTTTTGGATATAGGAACATTAATAACTATCGCCTGAGATTTTTAAATGCCTGTGTTTTTTGACTTTTTTGGCGTCACCCACTCTAGAAAGAGAAGAACCGCAGTTGTGATGGTG
>CAYMKD010000220.1:0-4923 GCA_964390435.1 uncultured Pseudobdellovibrionaceae bacterium
ATGTGTTAGCAATTTAAAGAAGCATGCGCTTGGTATGTAAGATCTGTTTTAAACCTTTAGCTAATTCGAGAATCGGATTTAAGATCTGTTATATTTTTATGAAAATTTGTACAAATATTTAATATTTACAAATGAATACAAATACTTAACATATGCGCAACTATTAAGCAAAACGCTGTAATGCCTGTCAGTTCTAAGGTCCAGGGAGTTGGAATACTTAAATTCCACAGAACTTGTGGATAACTACGTTTTGTGACTTGGCGATTGCAAGAGGACATGTCAGAATAGTTGCATGCTGTTACGTGTAATTCATTATAAAATCATCTTATTAGTAGTGACTCTGAGTTTTTTGCCCAAGCTTTGGGCTATTCCTGGTAGTACTACAAAACAAGTAAATGACGATCTAATTGAGCTTGTTGGTAGTTCAAAGCCAATCAGTGAAGAGGATCTGTATAGTCAAATTATTGAGAGATATCGTCGTAACGATATTCTGGGGCTTCATACAAGGGCGCGACTATTTCATAAGAAGTTTCCTCGTAGTGTACATGCAGATAATGTTCTTTATTTGTGTGGTTTAAATGAACTACAAAACCGCGAATTTGGCCCATCCATTAAATTCTTTAACAGAATTTTAAAAGAGTATCCTCGTAGTTCAAAAGTTGTTTCTGCTAAATTCGCAAAAGCAATGGCTTATAAAAAAATGAATCTACCAGGCATTTCAAGTGGCTTACTTAAAGAAGTTGCAAAAAGCTATAAAGGGAGCCCAGAGTCCCTAAGAGCAGCTCAAGAGCTGAAGATGTTAAGATAATTTAGACGAAAGTGTGTGTGACAAGGATGTTGCGAGCTCGTCAGTTTATATTATGTATAGGAATCCTTTTTATTGCTCTCGCGTCTCGTACGCAAGAGTTTGATAGCCAGGAGAAAGCTGATCAGATGCTTGATCAGGAGTTTGGCACACTTGATTCATCTGTGCCGCCGCCAACAGAGCCGTTGAGTGCAGTTCCAGAAGCTCCTGCTGAACAGGGGCAGTTTGAAGAAGTCTCACCAGTAGATCCTGTGCCTGCTCCAATAGCTGAAGACCCGGTGCCGGAGCCATTGCCACCGGAGCCTGTTATTGAAGAGTTTCAAACAGAGTTGGCGCCTGCAGAGCCAGAAAATAATTTTTCATCACCGGATTTAAATGCAAGTGTCACTGGAGATGAGCCTGATTTAAGTAAAGAAAATAAACTTCATAGTATTTATCTTAAATATAATCAAATCCCTATGCCTGAGAGTCAATGGGATGGAATTATAAAAGACCGCAAATCAGAGAATTACTCTATACAACGTGGAGATACATTGTGGTCAATTAGTGAGGTGTTATTTGGTGATGGAGCCTATTGGCCAAAAGTTTGGTCACTAAACTCTTCAATAACCAATCCACATGAGATCAAACCACAAAATACAATTAGATTTTTTTCTGGCAGTTTTGAGCAGGCACCGGCTGTGACGATAACAGATGAGCAGATTTTAGCAGAAAAAGAATCTGAACTTATGAGCAATACAGAACCGATTATTCTTAAAAGTAGTGCGGGCGAGTTTGAAATACCTCCAAATCAAAGTATTCAAAGACCGGTAATAAAAAATTTGCCATCAAGTTTACCTTCTTGGTCGATGGTGAGTAAGACGCAAAAATCTCCGGATATTAAATTAGAGACGATGGTGAGGCGTTTTAATGAGCCGGTAGCGCCTCTGACTCATTATGTAAGTGAGGAGTTGCCAGTTAGTATGGGAGAGATCATTGAGCCAGAGAAAACTATGGCAATGGCAGCAAAAGGTGAAAATGTATATATAAAATCAGAGCAGAGCTTAGGTGGAAATTATTTAATCTACAAAGTCTCAGGAGAGGTTAAAAGTTCCAATACAGGTAAAGAGGCTCATATTATAGAAAATATTGGCGAGCTAAGAATTCTAGGTTTGCAAGATAGTGAAAATAAAATTTATAAGGCAGAAGTAATTAAATCTGTTTTACCCATTAGTACAGGAGCTCAAATTACCAATGGAGCCATTGCGTACTATCAGGTCAATCCAAGGTCCTCATCTGTTAGTTTTGAAAGTAACGTTATTGGTGGCGTTTATGATGAAGGAGCTAATCTCTTTGGTCAGGGGCAGTTGATATATTTAGATCGAGGAATTAATAGTGGCTTGCAAGAGGGAACGCATCTCTCTGTTTATGGAAGCAAAAGGTTACGTTATAACGAAAGTAAAGTAGGGGACCTCGCAAAAGCTGTTGGCACCATACAGGTAATAAGAGTCACACCTGAGTTTGCAACAGCTGTTGTAGTGAATAGTGTTGATGAGATTAGACGAGGGGATAAAACAGGCCAAAGTCTCTCCATGAACATTCAAAATACTTTCGAATATGAAAACGAAGAAGCCTTTGGAGTTGATCCTGGGTTTTAAGTATTTTTTATACAGGGGCCAATTAATTCATTGATGAGTGGAAAACCCACCAACAGAAATTTTCTTAAAAGTCTTAAATTCATTCACATTAAATCTATTATATTATCTAACAAACTCTTTTAACTTAAATTTAGTTGGTTAAATCAAAAAGTAAGTCTTCTTTAGAGATATTTAAGCCGCCAGAGTTTTCTTCTATGGCGCAATTTAAGTTTACAAAGATAGGTTTACTGAGCGAATACATATTTTGTCTCTCAATTTTTAACTGAGCATTTTCAGGATTTGAGTTTTCAATAACCATAGACAATTTAATTGTTCCACCACCAATAAAAACCATGTCTTTTGAGTTACCAACAACAACAGTTTGGTCTTCAAAATTATTGATTTCATTTAGTTTCCAGTCGATCACTTCAGTGGTTTTATAAGCCGGCGTCCATTCGCCAACAGCCTCAGAAATTGTTAAGAGCATATCGCCATCCCGAACAAAAGAACCCTCTACTTGATAATAAAATTGATTATCTTCAGATGTGCCATCACAAACAACGTAAGCAGATGCATTGAAACCGATTAATAATATTGTTAAAATTGACGCGAATGCTTTCATAAAACCCCCTGTATGAATTTAATATAAGCGAAATTCATGCCAAGGATAACTTTGTCTGTTGGCATTTTAAATTGTTTTGGCCACCTAACCAGTTCCGTCTTGGTACTTTTCATATTTCTTGGCACCACAAATTGGAATCAACTTCCGGTTTTCGATTTCGCATAAGTCTTGGAGACTTTTAATTCCACAATAGTGAAGTTGTACTGTTTGCTAGTTATTAAACTTATGAATCAATTTAATGAAGAATCTTTTTTTGCTTGGCTAAGTTTAAGTTTTACTCAGTGGCGCAGACTTCATAGCGAGCAGGCTCTAACTCGACTTCGGTCTGGGCAGAGGCTAGAGAAAATTTTAGAAGAGTTTACTAAAGATGAAAAGCTAGCTTTTTTAAAAAAGCCACGAGAGCTTCATAGAGAATTTCAAATTGAAATGCAGAGAATAAAAAAGTTTGGCATCAAACTTACATGGCCAGGTCAGTTAGATTATCCAAGAGCTTTTAACTTTATACCAGAGCCGCCAATGGCTTTAACATATATAGGTGAACCTACTTGGTTAGAACAGTCAGGCTTAGCTGTTGTAGGCAGTCGTGAGCCAAGATTTGAGTCAATGCAGTGGATGGACATAGAGCTTAAAAAATTTGTTGCTGAAGGTGATTGTGTCGTCGTGAGTGGTGGGGCTCGTGGGATTGATCAAAAGGCTCATCAGTTAGCCTTAAATCTTAAGATGCCTACAATAGTGTTCTTACCCTCGGGCTTAATGAATCTCTATCCAAAAGATTTAGGCACATGGCAAAAAGCAATTCTTAATGTTGGTGGTACTTTTGTAAGCGAATGGTCGCTCTACGAGCCGATGAGAAAGTTTCATTTTTTAAAAAGAAATCGACTCATTGCGGGGATAAGTAAACTTGTCCTAGTTATTGAAGCTGCTGCAAGAAGTGGCACAGGGCTCACTGCAAAACTAGCTGTTGAGCAGGGGCAAGGCGTAGCAGTTATTCCTGGCCATCCTCTAGATTCTCATTTTGCGGGATCTCTAGAGTTACTTGTGGCAGGGGCAGCCCCTGTTGTGACCTCTGGTGACCTACAGATTTTATGGAGTTTGGAATCAACTAAATGGGTTACTTAACTCATTTCGTCATTAAAAAATTATTCAATACTTAAAAAAAGTGAAATTGAATGAAAAAAGCCTTTGTAAAATTTGTGTGAATGCCCTTACACTTTAGAAAGGGAGGGGCGATGTGGTCACGGATGACCATGGTAGTACGGACGCTGCTGCATCGCTCATTTTTTCTAGCGTATTGAAGATCTCAAACTCACCAAAGCAATCAAAGCAAAAATCACATTAGGGGCCCACATAGCAATAATTGGTGGTAGTTGTCCGCTTCTAGAGAGTCCTTCGCAGCCAATAAAAATAATCCAAAAAGCGACAAGCAGAATTAAGCATAGAGCAAGCCCTGAACCACGACTAGCTCGTTTATTAGTAGTAATTCCAAGTCCTGCTCCTAGAAACGCAAAGACAATACATATGACGGCTATACCTAAGCGTTTGTGCCACTCCGTTGTTAGGCTCAGTCTGAGGTCAGCAGGAAGATCTGCCTTTCCTAAAGCATCTTTAAGATCTTGAAGAGTGTAGGACTGAGGACTTTTATCCTTAAAGGCTTGTGCGAGAGGTTGAAAGAGCTGGATATCATAGTTATCAAATTTAATTTTGGTATGAGATTCACTTTTTTTGTGAATATCCCCATCTTGCAGACGAAGGAGTGCCATATGGCCTGGATAAGAGTTGTCTTGAATAATTTGTCCTTCACGAGCAATGATGGTTATGGGAGTTTGTGGATCTCTCTCATCATAAATAAACACTTGTTCAAGATGTCCCTTTTTTGAATC
>CAYMKD010000221.1:0-4917 GCA_964390435.1 uncultured Pseudobdellovibrionaceae bacterium
CCAATTTTTTTGCCATCTGCAAACAGTTGTAGCGAATAGTCTGGAAGAATTTTTGTGGCCCTTGCCGTTAAGTGTCCTTTTAACCAATCTTTAAGTCGATCTCTTAGTACGTAAGCCACCACGCCAAAGCTAATTAAAAACACACCTTGAAATGCAAGATCAACAAACTCTGGTTTGTTGAGAGTTTGAAAGAAAGCAGCCCACAAGCCAGCAAAAGCCGTTCCTAAAGTAGCCATTGTCTCGGTCACTCTTTTTGAGGCAGGTGCTTTGTTGACATCAATGAACATTTTAGATTGAAAGTATTTTTTCAACTGACTTAAACGAAGCAGTTGTTTTTCTCTTAATCTTTCATCTTCTATCTCTTCAAAACCCCAGCCCTTATGTGATCTGTGTTCGGCTTCTTCAATTAGGTTTTGCTTAAGAAGCTTTTTAAAATTCTTACAGCTCTGTCTATATTGAATATTATTAGATAGTTCGCTAGACCATTGCACATTCTCAATTTCTTGTGCAAGTTGATGCCAGTATTTTATAAGAAGTTGAGAAATGTACTCATCAAGTAACGAGAAAATACTAAAGCGCGCATAAACTTCATCGGCAACAAATTTTCTAAATTTTGTTGTTGATATCTTTGTCTGTATCACCGACTCAGATAAAATATTAAGCCTATGAATACACTGATTGTCTGTGTGGGTAAGAGCATGACAGAGCAAAAGCTCTTTCTTTTGCTCATGGGCAGCTTGTTTAAGTGTTTCATGAATAATTGCTGCTAGCTCCTGGCTGGCCTCAACTAATGCTAAAACTAATGGATCTTCTTGATCATTAATAATGTCACAAGTGGATAGTTTCACTTCGAGCTTTGAAGCTATCTCGATCAAGCGCTCGGTGGTTTTTTTAGCTCAATAGCCCCAGCGTCACTCTCTCTTGGTATTGAAAGTCTTGCCGTACTACGAATATCTCTTTGTATATCAACCTTACTATAGGCAGAGAGTTGAAAGTTAGCAGGTGCCATCACATAGACCTCAAAATCAGAGGACATTTTCTCTCGACCCAACTCTACGTTAGTCTTAATTTCAATATTGTGGTGATCGTGCCTAGAAACAGAGACCGACCAGCGCGCAGGCTTGCCTGGCTCTTCCACAGGACGAGTATTTGCACTGATTCGTGCAATTTTTTTGAGCTGTAGCTTTAACGGCCAGCGAATCGCAAGAATCTTAAGCCTCCCCCGAAAATCTCAACGTCAAGTCAAGATAATGTCAGGATAAGGCCCTATGACGCTTTGTTCAAGCTTTTTGAGGTCTGTGTAGATAGTTTCAAATTGAGACAGCCCCCATAAGCTATGAATGGCCGTCAATCATAAGAAAAATTAAAACATTCCAGGGATGACTACAACAAAGCGGCCATCCCTAGGGTTGTTTTACTTAGAATTTACCTGTTAATACGAAAGCAATTACGAATGCGTAAATTACTAGTGACTCAATAAGAGCCAAACCAATAATCATTGGTACGAAGATTTTTGGCTGAGCTGCTGGGTTTCTAGCAATCCCTTCAAGAGCTGCAGAAACTGCTTTACCTTGTCCAAGTGCGCCACCAAATGCTGCTACAGAGATGGCAATAGCTGCTGCTAAACCAATTAATCCGCTGCTGCTATCGGCTGCGTGAGCCATTGCCTCTTGTGCAAAAGCTGGCGAAGCTAAAAATGTTGATGCAAGTGCGAGTAGGGCCGTTTTGTTAAGTTTTTTCATTGAAGAACTCTCTCCTTTTTAGTTTTCGTTATTAAAATTAATGATCATGGGCTGTCGCTAAAGCAATATAAACCATCGACAACAGCGTAAAAACAAATGCCTGAACAAATCCAACAAACATACCTAATAATAAAAATGGAATAGGTAAGCCAACAGGGACCAAATCTAAGAAAATTCCAACAACTGTATGATCACCCATCATCACATTAGATAAACGAAGCCCTAAACTAAAAGGGCGAACAAAATGTGAAATAAGCTCAATTACGAACATAATTGGAGCTAAAAGTAAAATAGGACCAAAGAAATGCTTAATGTAACCAATGCCATTCTCTTTAATTCCATAGTAATTATAAACTAAAAAGCTAAACACTCCCAGAGCAAAGGCCGTATTCATATTCTCTGTGGCTGGTACAACACCTGGCAAAAGACCAGCCCAGTTGTTTGCCAATACAAATAAGAAGATAGAGGCAAACATGGGAACAAACTTTCGCCCATGGTGGCCAATAACCATATCCACCAATCCAACTATAAATTCTGTAATGAGCTCAAAAAGTGCTTTTATTGAAAACTTTGAGGCAGGTATAATTGCCTGATCGCCTGTACCTAAAGACTTCTTGGCAGCAAGACTCACTCCAACAAGCGCTACAGAAATAGCACTCGCTGTCGCCACATGGGAGAGTTCGTGACCTATTTGCGGAACTAAATTAAACCAACTAAATGCCATTAAATTATCTTACTAGTTTGTTGTTATATTTTTGGGTAAAAATGCAAGTTGCAACAGCCCCGCTACTGCAATCGAACTAACGCCAACCCCCAGCCAAAGTGGACTCATCCATTTTTGCTGCAAGAAGATGTATATAATCACTCCAAAAATTGTGTACTTAAATACAATGATCCCGATCGCAAGGGCAAACAATTTTTTAACAAAAACCAATTTAGCCGCCCAATAGAAACTTAAAAGACTCAAACTAGAGACGACAAGGCCTACCGCAAATGACCATGAGTTTTGCGGAGCATTAAATACCCATATCGCTACCATGGCCAAAAATCCTATAAAATATTGGCTTAAAACTATGTGTGAAAACTTCATGGATGCCCTTTATTGGTCTTCTTCAAAACTTTTTACTAAAAAAACCATGTGAATTAGCCAGGAAACTAGGCCAACTAGGCACATTCCGGCAAGCGCAAATCCAGGCCATGACATTTTTTTATCAATTAATTGTCCCAACCAAGCACAAGCTACAATTAACCCAACGAGCTCCATCCCCATTCCAATAAAAATCATCATTTTAGTGTTTTTCATTTTCTAAGCCCTCTGGCGCCAGGAAGGTTCACCTCACGGTCCTTTAAACGCTTTATACGAATTTCTATATATTCAGGTGTAGAATAGCTTTTTTTAAGTGTCTCTAGGGTCTCTATGGCAAGCTTATAGTCTTTTATCTCTTCATAGCAAAGGGCCAGGCTTAGTCCAACATTTTCAGCCATGGCTCTTTCTGGAAACTCTGAAACAAGCTGCTTATAAACATCAATGGCCTTAGTTAGATCTTTTTGAGTCATTGCAATATTGCCTTTAAGCATGAGCAAATCAAACTTCAATTGATCGTTAATTTGCGGAAGAACAAGCAAATCCGCAACTTCGCTTTCTGCTTGCGAAAAGTTATTTAAGTAATAATAGCTACGAGCAATGCTTAATCTATATTGAACTAATTCCTCTTGGGTATGGGTGCCCTCTAAAAGTCGACTGTATTCTACAATAGCTTTATTATAATCTGTAAGTTGATCAAAATATATTTGTGCGATTTGCCTCTGAGCCGAAGTTCTCTCATTAATATCTTTAGAATAAACAACAAGATGTCTGTAAAACTCTATAGCTTTTTTAAAATCTTTAGTTTCGGTAGAAGCTATTCTTGCTGCCTCTCTAGAAGACTTCAGCGCAAATTTACTTTTTGGGGCTCTTCTAATTGTTTTTTCGTAGTGTATAATGGCTTGAGTAAACTGACCTTTGTCTTTGGCCGATTCTGCTTCTTTGTACTCAAGCTCCTCAGCAGAGGTGCATGAGATTAAACTGATAATTGCGATGAGGCCCAAAAGCCACAATCTGATCAATGCTTAACCTCATTACCCTCATTGCTTGTTGGCGTTTTATCCTCTTCGTCTTCTGCAATTAAGGCTAAACTTGTTACTTGTTCATCACCATTTAGATTAATGAGACGGACACCTTGTGTGTTTCGTCCAAGTACAGAAATATCTGTACACTTCATTCTGATAACTTGGCCTTTGTTAGTAGTTAAAATAACCTCATGAGTATTATTAACTTTACGCGTGCCAATCACTCCGCCCACTTTATCTGTGGTTTTCTGAGTGATAATTCCAACACCACCACGGCTTTGTGATCGATATTCATTTACTATAGTGCGTTTACCATATCCATTAGCTGTAACCATTAACACCGTATCAACACTATTTTTTTCAATGACTTCCATACCAACAACAAAATCATTTCGCCCCAAAGTGATCCCCTTAACCCCACGAGCGGATCGTCCCATAGGTCGAACATCACTTTCACTAAAGCGAATCGACATACCTTCGTTTGTAGCAATAAAGATGTCAGACTTCCCATCACTCATTTTGGCTTCAACAACTTCATCTTCTAAATCTGTTGTTAAGGCGATAATCCCCGCTGCTCTCTGGTTTGAGAAAGCATCTAATGATGTCTTTTTAATAATTCCATTCTTAGTCAGCATCACAACATAACAATCAGATCGGAACTCCTCTACAGGCAATACTGCTTTTACTTTTTCGTTTGGTGATAGGTTCACAACATTAGCCATGGCTTTGCCCTTAGACGTTCTATTTCCTAGAGGAAGCCTATGAACTTTGACCCAGTAAAGTTTTCCTTTGTCTGTAAGTACCAGGAGTGTTGTTTTAGTACTTGCAGCAAAAATGTTCGTAACAAAATCTTCTTCTCTGGTTTCAATTCCTTTAAGCCCCTTACCACCTCGTTTTTGCAAACGGTACTGATCAAGAGGAATACGCTTGATGTAACCAGTGTTGGTCATTGTTACGACCATATCTTCTTCAGCAATAAGATCTTCGTCTTCAATATCTTCAGCGCTGCCAGTGATTTGTGACCTTCTTGGATCATTGTATTTAGCTTTAATTTCTTCTAGTTCTT
>CAYMKD010000222.1:0-4907 GCA_964390435.1 uncultured Pseudobdellovibrionaceae bacterium
CATTTCATCTGTTGTCACATTTTCTGCTTCTGCTTCGTAAGTTAAAATTAAACGATGTCTGAGCACACTGTAAGCAATGGCTTTAACATCTTCTGCAGTTACATAACCACGTGAACGTAAAAATGCATGAGCCTTGGCTGCACGGGTTAAACTAATCGTTGCTCTTGGTGAACCGCCAACGGAGAGAAGATTTGCAATATGCCCTAAACCACACTCTTTAGGCTCACGGGTAGCCATAACAATTTCAACAATGTAGTTTTTTAATTTTTCATCAACATAAATAGAATCCACTCGGCTCCCAGCTCTTAACAGGTCCTCTTTATGGATAACTGTTTGCACCTCTGGTTTGTCGTTTTTAGACATGCGATTTAAAATTTCTAACTCTTCGCCTTTTTTAGGGTAAGAGACATTGATCTTAAACATAAAACGATCCATTTGAGCTTCAGGAAGTGGATAAGTTCCCTCTTGTTCAAGTGGGTTTTGAGTAGCTAAAACTAAAAATGGACTATCCAATTTATAAGTCTGGTCACCGATAGTGACTTGCTTTTCGGCCATGGCTTCAAGTAAGGCACTTTGCACTTTTGCGGGAGCACGATTGATCTCATCGGCTAAGACAATATTTGTAAAAATCGGGCCTTTTTTAGGAGCAAACTCACCACTCTTTGGATTAAAGATCATGGTTCCTATAAGATCCGTTGGTAAAAGATCTGGCGTAAATTGAATTCTTTGAAAATCTAAAGAGATGGCTTTTGAGACCGAAGCAATGGTGAGAGTCTTTGCTAGCCCAGGAACCCCTTCTAGAAGAACGTGACCACCGGTTAAAAGCCCCATTAAAATGCCCTCAAGCATTTCTTTTTGGCCGACAACCATCTTGCCAACTTCATTCATCATCTGGTCAACGAATTGGCTCTCCTGTTTGATCGCCGCGTTGAGAGCAAGAATATCCATATCCATCCTCCTTTAAGCACTTAAGTGTCTATTTTCGCGATTTTAGCTGCGGGTTGGCAAGAGAAATTAAGAGCGTCAATATAGACATTGGGCTTTGTGAAGAGCTAGATTTAACATATGTCCAATTCACTTAAAGTATGGCTGTTCTTAATCAGCACAACCATACTCATTTTGATTAGCGGTTATTACATTGGCGAGCGCCAAGGCCTCTTTATTGGCTTCTTGTTAGCGCTAGGCATTAATTATCTCCTTTTCTTTTTTGGCGAGTCCCATTTACTCAGTCAGTTTCAAGCTGTTGAAGTCGAGGGACAAGATGCCTGGGGACTTAATAATATTGTCAGGCATTATGCACGCAAAGCAGGCATTCCTAAGCCGAGAGTCTACATTATTGCTCATGCAAATCCGGTGGCCTTTGCCTTGGGACGAAGCTTACATCATAGTGCAATTACGCTCTCGCTTGGACTTATTGAGCGCTTAAGTTCAGAGCAAATTGAGGCTATTGTTGCTTTGCAAACCACGCAAATTAGAAGTCTTGACACCTTTGCCTTTGGTATGAGCTCAACGCTGGCAAATGCAATTTTAGGTTTTGCTAAAATTCTCGACAGTATGTGGTTGCCAAAATATTTTTCTCGCTCATTAAATTGGCAACCCTTTGGACAAATTTTTGCGCCCGTAGCATGGTTGATTCTACGTCTATCAATTAATCCACTCACATATTACCAAAATGATTTACAAGCAGCAGAGCTTTTAGAAAAACCAAATTTACTTGCAGAAACTCTTTGGCGGCTTGATGCAATGAATACAGCACAACCAATGAAGGTGCCGCTTTGCACAGAGCATCTTTTTGTAGTTTCTCCCAATCGAAATGAAAAAAAATTAATAACGCACCCAAGCGTTGAGCAAAGAATTCGCAAACTAATTGGATACTATCCGATCTAGGTGTAAGAGGAGTGAATTATGTCTGCTTCCCTTGAGGCTTCATTTTCAATGTTAATTATGTCAATTGCCTCTTCTGCTGCCATGTCTATGGGACACGCACCACAACCTGACAGCGGAGAGTTTCAAGAAGACAAACAAATTGCTCGCTTCAATATTGATTTACTTCTGATGCTAAAAGAGAAAACCAAAAATAATCTCACCCAAGAAGAAAGCAGCTTTATTGATTCCGTGATTAGTGATCTTCAAATGAAGTTTGTTCAGATGACTAAATAGGGAGTATTATATGAAAAAAACCATATTTAAGATTTCCACTGTCCTTGCACTTGTCTTTACTGCTGCAGGAGTGAGCCTCTCCATTGCACAAAGTAAATCTCCACCACTTAATGAGACCCCACCTGCTCTTAAGTTAAATGATCCCTTGCCATCAAATTTATTTATTGAGCTTGCACGAGTCATCAATCCCAGCGTTGTGAACATCTCCACCACCACTCTTCCTAAGAGAGGCTCCCTTTCGCAGAGAGACCCTATGGCTGATTTGTTTGAGTATTTTTACGGCCCCGGATTTCAAATGCCGCAAGCAAGACCTGCCACTGCTTTAGGAACAGGATTTATTATTCGCGAAGATGGTTTAATTATTACCAACAACCACGTTATTGAAGGTGCCGATGTCGTCAACGTGCAACTTACAGAAGGCGAAGAGAAGTTTTATGAAGCCACTGTGATTGGTCGTGATAGTCGTACAGATATTGCTTTAATTAAAATCAAATCTGATCGAAAACTCACAGCTGCTGCTCTAGGCACGAGCAAAGATGTTCAAGTTGGTGAGTGGGTTGCTGCTTTTGGCAACCCTTTTGGTCATGGCCATACGATGACTAAAGGAATTGTTTCAGCAAAGAGCCGCGCTATTCGCGAACTCAATGCTCTGCCCTTTATTCAAACAGATGCCAGCATTAATCCAGGTAACTCCGGTGGCCCTCTAGTCAATGCTCGCGGCCAAGTCATTGGCGTGAACACAGCCATTGATGCCCGAGCCCAAGGGATTGGCTTTGCCATTCCGATTGATGAAGTGAAGAGCATTCTCCCTCAACTTGAAACTCGTGGAAAAATTCGCAGAGGATATATTGGCGTGCTCTTAGATGAGCTTGATCCACGTGCTGCTAAGTCTCTGGGATTAAAAGAAGATCAAGATGGCGTGGTCATTACTCAAGTAGAACCCAAAGGGCCAGCAGATCGCGGTGGCGTAAAACCTTACGATGTGGTTATTGAGTTTAACGATAAAAAAATTAAAGACCCAATGGATTTAATGGACGCCGTTCAACTCACAACAGTAGGGCAGAATGCCAAAATGAAAGTTTTAAGAGATGGCAAAGAGCGCGTCCTTACAATTCCAATTATTGAACGTCCAGATGAGCCTCGTATTGCGGGTAAGCAAGAACGAAAGTATTTTGGGCAAAAAGCTCCTTTTGATTTAGGCTTTACTGTTGCTGATTTAAATAAAGCAAGAAGTGAAGAGATTGGTGTTGCGCCCCAGTTTGCTGGCCGTCCTGTTGTAATTGAAGTTGAACGCACTGGTATTGCCGGACGCGCGGGCTTAAGACCGGGAGATGTGATTTTAGATATCAATCGTCGTCCGGTAAGGCGAGCAACAGATGTGATTAAAAACTTTAAAAAAGGCAATAACACCCTTCGCGTTGCTCGAGGGCAGAATGTGGCCCTAATCACTCTTGAAACAAAATAAATCAGTTGGCTTCTTAGCCATTTGACTCAAATTGATACATATTTTGTAAGTTTCATTAGACTTTAGTTAAGACGCTTAAGTTTTCTATAAACCCCTCCGTTAGTCTAAGTAGAGGAGTTTGTATTTCCTTTATTGCAGCATCATGAAGGCAACTAGGAGTGAGCTATGCAAATCACAGAGGTTAAAATCTTCCCCGTAAATGAAGAGCGACTAAAAGCTTATGTGTCTATTACGATAGACGATAGCTTTGTGGTTCGCGACCTTAAGGTGATTCAAGGAACGGGCGGCTTGTTTGTGGCTATGCCTAGCAAAAAACGTAAAGATGGACAGTTTAGAGATATCGCTCACCCACTCAACCAAGAGACTCGTAATATGATTGAAGATGCTGTATTTGATGCCTATGAAAATGAACTTAAATCCATGGGTGCCTCACTTGAAAATCTGAAAAGACAAAAAAGTCAGCAAGGTGAGAGCGACGATGAAGGTTCTTACTAAATATTTAAAAATCAAACCTGGGCCCTGCCGGAACCAGTTATTTGAATTCAAGAGACGATTTGCTGTAAACGAATCGTCTCTTTTTTTGCTCATATTCTGAGCTTAAAATCAGTAAGCTTAAGAGATAAGACTGTTTTTGCGCCGCGCAATGCGCCTTTCATTACATTTCTGTTGCTTCTCGGGCCACTTTTTCTTATTTTTCGGGGTCTACATTTTGTCTTATGTGTTGGGGTGTAGAAAAGTTGGTAATTCATCAGATTTTGATTCTGACATTCGGAGGTTCGAGTCCTCCCACCCCATCCAATTCCTTCAACTCGCAAAAATTCAGACGAGAGATTCAAAGCAGGTTCAGCCTGCTTTTTTTGTTTAAAAGTCTTTTAACAGAGCAACTGACATTACTTATACGTTTTTCGACATGAGCATAATAGCGATGGACACTCTGTGATCCATGCGATGATTGTCCGGTTAAAGCTCTGCCACATTCTCCACAGTGCAATATTCCAGACAGGAGAAAGATGCGTCGTTCACTTCCTTCAACACGTCGTCTTTCGATTTGCAGATTTTCTTCGAGGATACTCTGAACCTCTGCCGTCTTGCGCAGTTCTCCAGGACTTTTGGTACCGTCCAATTTTATTTATACCTATCTTCTTGAAACGACATATTTTTTCTCAATTTGCCTGAATTCAGGTCCTGATTTAATCAGCAAAAAACTTAAAGTCTTCAATAACTTAGCCCGTCAACCCCTTAATTAAAGACACTTAGACGGCGACGACTTGAGGCATAATAT
>CAYMKD010000223.1:0-4893 GCA_964390435.1 uncultured Pseudobdellovibrionaceae bacterium
AATATGCCCCACCTCTGTGAGTAAAGAAATTGCAGGCGATGCCTTTGGACAAGCCTGACTAGCTAAACCCAGAAAAGCTTCCATTTTTTCAGCTTCCATCCAATAAGAAGGATCACGCAGAAATTCTTCAGCATAATCGGTCTGCTCATAGACAAAGCCAAGATCAGCACCCTGCTCATCTAAATAGCACAATAGTGAATTGGAAATTTTACAGCTAAAATACACTGGGCTCTTCTAGCAAAGGCCTTTTAGAATGTACATCTTTATGCAGCTTGAGGTTTATAGAATTTGCTTTGGGGAAAAGGCAATTGGTTGTCTATAATCTCCTGCATGAAACTAGGTACTTCACCAGTCGGCTCTAGACGGCCATCAAGCTTGCCATCTGGCCTTTTAACTAGACGCGACATTTGGTATATAGGCACCACATCATAAGAACCATGCGAATCAAAACCACGAACTTCCGCAATTGATGCTATGCGCCTCGAGCCATCACTATACCTAGATACTTGAACCACTAGATCTAGCGCAGAGCTAACTTGATAGCGAAGAGCCTTCTCACTAATCCTTGCATCTCCACCCTGTGCCAAAGCCTCAAGCCTTACAATAGCATCCATTGGAGAGTTCGCATGCACTGTCCCCATGCAGCCTTTATGACCTGTATTCATAGCATTGAGTAGCTCTAAAGCTTCAGAACTTCTTACCTCACCAACGATGATACGATCTGGTCTTAAACGTAAACTGCTTTTAAGAAGATCTCGCATACTCACTTCGCCTTTACCCTGTTGATCTTCAGCGCGAGTCTCAAAGCGCACTACATGTTCATAAGAAATATCAAGCTCACTGGAATCTTCGATGACAATTAAACGTTGTCCTTTAGGAATTCTAGAAGCTAAAAGGCCTAACAAAGTCGTTTTACCTGAGCCTGTTCCACCACTAACTAGAATATTTTTTCCCAAATGCATACACACGTCTAAAAATTGGGCTGCATCCTGAGTGAGAGACCCAAGTTGAATGTACTCTTTAAAACTAATGTGTTTTTGTGTGAACTTACGAATGCTCACCGTTGTTCCATTACGTGCACAAGGTGGAACAACTGCCGCGAGCCTTGAGCCATCCGGCAGTCGAGCATCTAAGCGAGGCTCTTCTTCAGAAATTCTTCGCCCTACACTTTGGGCAATATTATTAACTGCGGCTCTTAGAGCATCTTCATCACGAAATTCGGCATCTACTTTTTTTAGCTTACCTGCAGATTCAACAAAAATTTCTTTAGGGCCATTTATAAGAACTTCTGAAACTGAATCATCTTCAAGATATGGCAATATCGGGCCCAGGAAATTACGAATGGCTGTTTTGAAAACTCCTGGGTCAGAACTGTCCATAAGCTACTCGCTCGCTGGAAGACGATCATTAGAATCTGATCCAAAAATGACAAGTCGCCCTTGTGCCGCAGTTTCAGGACATACAAAAGAAAATATACCGCTTGTTTTTGGCATCAGCTCAAAACTTTTTACCGCTCCAAAATAAGTTCCATGATGTTCAGAAAAAGCATCAAGTACAAAGCTCGTGTTCTTTTCTTTTTCATTAACATTTACAATTGTAATTTTATAACTGCCGTCTTTACGCAATCGCACTGTTTCTGGCACAAAACCTTTATCAGTATTTAAAATAACAATTTCTTGCATAGGCCCAGTGGATTTAAAAGCATCTTCTAATAATTTAGGCGGCTCAGCAACCATACTCGGATTTAGAATTTGCACTTCTTCGCTTGCTGGCGATCTAGCAGAGGAAAGACTTTTTAAGTCCTTCTGTCTTCTAGAGAAATCCACTTCCCAAGCAAAGCTAAAACTTGCTGACAACAAAATAAATATGGCAACGAAAGCCTTAGTGCAATTCAGTGCGCGCATAAAAATCTGCGAACTCACGAGCTACCTCCATTGCTAAATAATGCAAAGTTTTTTCATCACATTTATGAAGACGATGTAATAAAAGTTCCGTGTCATTTTGACAACTGTTGACGACTTCAATAATAGGACTCAGCAAGTTTGGATTGCTCTCCAATCTATGAAATTCTTCTTGCCAATCCAATTTTAGAACGGGATCAATAACACCCATTTGATAAAGAACATCAAACACAATCTGCAAGTTACCTTGTATAAACATAACAGAACCTATCCTTGGTAAATTATTACTGTTACGATTTCTTATCGGCGTCTTGAGTTGAGACTTTAAGCGACGAAGGTCGCAACTAATAGGTTATAGCTTAAACAATACAAACAGCCAGAAGATTATCCTCATCAAGTCGGATCACAAGCCCCCTAGCTTTCTTAGCTAGACCTCGACGAAAAGCTGTAAAACCATAGGTTTGCTCATCTAACTCTTCCCAATGGCAAACATTCAGGCCTAAAAAAGTATCTGGTTCTAAAATAAGCGGAAAAGCTTTAAATAAAGCCTCTTTTGCACACCATAAATAAGCCACTCCAGGGGCTATTTTAATTTCCTCTTCCGTATTAAAACGAGGAGCATACTCACCTTTAACTCGACTCACACTTTCACAGTCAATACCTATATAGTAAGGTTTAGAAACTAAAGCATATGCCGCATATTTTTTACTGTGGGTCAGTGTTAGATTAAACTTTGTAAGAGTGGGTCTTATTTTTAAATCAGCAAAATCTGGTGTTGTATTAGATAATATTCCTTGTTGTTGCAAACGCATTTGGATTTGTCGTCTAAAATTCTGTCTATTTTCAATGTTTGAGTGAAAGCCCTCAGTGACTCCAATAAGTAAGCTTTTGGGTAAGCTCAATTTGTCATAAGAGGATAAATCTATGTTCATCCAGTTCGAATGTATGTCAATAGCATTACCAAACATATTTCAACCAACTTATAACTCTACTTTGAGTTGACCAATAACTAAATCGACCTTCTCCTGATTTGCTTGTTAAAAAATCTCCTCGCAAAATCCAGCTAGACTGATCTGATAGCTGAAGAGTGACCTGAGGGGCCAACCAAAGATCTTCCTCGTTTAAGTCTTTATATAAAAATATTTCCCCTTCTAAAGACTCAAATATCTTATATGCGACCCGCGTACTTAGAGCAGAAACTGCATCATTAATAGAATCGTTCTCATAATGAAGTTGAAGACCCAAAGACCATGTACCACCTAAATTGTAATCGGTTCCGACAACTGCTTGACTACGCTCTGTCACTTCATAACCTGATAAATCACGAGTGGATCTAATTGGGTCTTTGTCATTTAGCAATAAATCTCCCCTCAAAACCCAGTCCTCTAAAGGATAAGAAAAACTGAGCCCATAACTATTAACCTTGTTGTTTTGAACAGGACGTATAACTAATTTGGGGAAATAGGTTATGATTTCATAAACTAAATTTCTTGGCCAATGATTATAATAATAAACACCCATATCTAAACCAGAAGTTGTTAAATAGTTAATCCTTCCTCCGTACTCACTATCTGCAACCGAAGAATGCTCCTCGGCCTCTCTCACTTCTGCGTTTTTAAATCTTTCCTTGTAAGGGTTAAAATCTGAATTTAAATCAGGATATATAGGTGAACGCGATAGTGGCACCCATACGAGTTGCCAAGATAAATTTTCTGCTTCTCCTGAATAATTAACTGCAGGTACAGACAGACGATTCCAACCAATATCTGTAAAAAGGGGATCTCGCAAATCACGTGGGTTTACGATATCCAATACATAAACTCCAAAAGTTTCTCCCCAAGCGATTTCTTGCCAACCAAGGGTCCACTTAGTTCTTTCGTTATATTTTTTTATATTGAGAGCTTTAATTTCTAAAACTTCCAAATCTGAATCAGCTTCATCAATTTGCAGTCTTATTGATGCATGAGTTGATATATTTGAATCTTCAAGTTTTTGTTCATGGCTTGGCTGCCAATAAAAAAGTTGTCTCGAGGAATGCTCTCGATCTGTTGAGTAAAACCACTGATTTCCAATTTCACCCATAAACTCAGATCTTGCATTAAAGCAAAAAAACAATCCGAATAAAACTATCCAAAAATTGATAGTTTTATTTATCTTCATAAATTGGACCTATTAAAAATAGAGTTAGCAAATTTTTGTTTTTTTATTTCTAATATCTTAATATCTGTTGAGTTTTCTTTATTAAATAAATCTTGTATTTGCATGAGTGATGGGCGAGAACGTCCAGCCATTTCTTTAAAATCTTTGTACTCAGCAATTTTTAAAGGCTTACCACTTAAAGTTAAAAACTCTGCGGTTATTGGCCGCAAAGGCTTTTGCCCAACAGTAAGACGGATTTTATCATAGGTGAGTCCTTTTTGTTTTGCCTTAAGAAGTAAAACCCACTTCTCGTTATCAGAACTTTCAATAACCGCATCATAGTCTTTATTCCATTGTTGCCGGCAAATATCTCCTTGCGCTGCAAGCCCGGTGAGTTTTTGATTGAGACTGCTTCGAATGGCTCTCTTTAAATTTGGTACATATAACCACGAATCAACTCCATCTAATAAGAATTTTCGCCCCCTGTCTCTCGTTGGCTCTAGCCACTTTACTAAAGCTTTATCATTGGTCTGACTTGAGATTTCCAAAACAGTTTTGCTTGTATCTTGAGTCCCACTCACCTCTGCCTTCATTAAAAAAGACTCGTTTGGTGTTCTAATCTCATCAACTTGTATAAGTATTTCTTTAGCTGTCAGCGCGTTGGCATTTTGAAAAAAGAGAATAAATAGAATAAAAAATATTTTTTTTGTCATAAGGACCTCAATGCTTCTGCGACAGACATACGTGTTACTTTTAAACTTGCAAAAAAACTACCCAATAAAGAGGTGAATAAAATAAGTCCCAGAACCACCATAGAAAATTGATATTCCAATAAAATTTTGGCCCAAAAACT
>CAYMKD010000224.1:0-4882 GCA_964390435.1 uncultured Pseudobdellovibrionaceae bacterium
TGAGATAGCGGTTTGATTTTCATGGTTAGCCAGACAACGCCTAACCAACTCAATGTCTATGTTAAGCCCCTGTAATTCTGAGTACATTTTAACTTTTTTTAAATTTCCTTCAAGTTCTCTTATTGAACGCTTGGATAGTCGTGCTATATAGCTAACCACATCTTCTGAAAGCTTCATGCCTAGTCTTTCGGCCTTATATCTAAGGATAGCCACTCTCGTTTCTATGTCAGGCATTTGGATATCCGCGATAAGTCCCCACTCTAACCTAGAGCGAATACGATCTTCTAATCCCATGATATCTTTAGGCATTCTGTCACTAGCCACGATTACTTGACGTCGTTTTTCAAAGAAGTCATTTAATGTATGAAAGAACTCCTCTTGAACAGCCTCACCACGGCCAAGAACTTGAACATCGTCAACAAGTAGAACGTCACATTTTTCTCTATACCTAATACGAAACTTATCCATTTCGCCGCGGCGAATTGCAGAAACACATTCATTTAAAAATCTCTCAGCAGAAACATATGAAATTCTCAATTGTGGTGAGTTCTCGCGAATTTGATTTCCAACAGCATGTAAAAGGTGAGTTTTACCCATTCCAACAGGTCCACATATAAATAGTGGATTATAACCGTCAGCCCCGGGCTTTTGTGAAACATTAAAAGAGGCCGCATGGGCAAACTCATTATTTCTTCCAACTACAAAAGTTGTAAAAGTATATTCGGGGTTGAGCATATCTCTGTTAGCTAATGAATTATCCGGCTGGCGTGGAGGAGTTATAGAAACTTGTTGTCCTCCGGTCATAGCTTCTTCTAAAGCGCCGGGACTTTCTGGCGGCAAGGGCTGCGTTTGTCCGGTGACTACAAATTCTAGTTCAAAAGGCTTTTTATACTCTCCTGAGATTTCAGAAAAAATCCGATCTAAAAAATTTTCCACAATCCAATAGTGGTGGATTTTAGAAGGACAACTTAAATAGAGTCGAACTCCATTTGCACCTTCTTCTACGTTCATAAGCTCTATAGGGTCTAACCAGGTTTCTAGCAGCTTATTGCTTTGATTACGGCTTTTGAGCTTAGTTTTGATGAGATTCCAAAAGGCACCATCAATCTGCATATCCCCACCCCTTTTGCCGATTTTTTAGGCTTTTACAATATTGGACCTTAAACGAAATGACGTCTTAGCAAGCTCATTAGATATTTTCAACAGCTTGACCTTATTGCCGCATTGTGCTTTTATCCCAATCCTTGAAAAACAAAAAAGCCCCTCTGACGTTAAACTAGTCGTGAGCAGGAGAAAAAATGAAAAGAACATACCAGCCAAGTAATAGAAGACGCAAAAATACCCATGGGTTTCGCGCACGTATGAAAACTAAGAACGGAAGAGCCGTGCTAGCACGTCGTCGCGCAAAAGGGCGTAAACGCCTTGCGGTGGCAGTGGGTGGCAAATAGAAAGAAGCTCATAGTTCTAACGCGGCGCTCAGATTTTCTTAAAATTAAACTTAAAGGCAAAAAGCAGCAAGTCTGTTCGTGGATGTTTTGGCAGTGTCTGCACAATGATGGGCTTGGTTTAAGATACGGATGGACTATTCCTAGACAAGTTGGCTCAGCAGTAATAAGAAATCGCTTAAAAAGATGGTGTCGGGAGTTCTTTCGTAGCGTAAACGATAAAAGCAAATTAAGTGTGGATATTAATGTCATCATTAGAGCTCATAAAAACAAACAGTATTATCAACAACTCAAGTACGATGATTTTATTCAATCAATGGAAAAAACTTGGGCCTGTTTGCAGCAAAATAAGTAAAAAAACACTTTTATTTTTAGTTGGATGTTATCGAACAATTGGAACCACTCATTTAGGTGGAGCCTGTAGGTTTTCACCGAGTTGCTCAGAATATGCTGTTCAAGCAATTCAATCTCAATCTCCACATCATGCCATTGTACTTATTATTAAAAGAATCATAAAGTGTCGCCCATTTGGACCACAGGGATTTGATCCTGTGCCTAGTGACTCTCAACAAGGGGATTTATAAAGCATGCAACAACAACCAAACTTTTTGGATAGTCGTACAATATTAGCTATAGTTTTAGTTGGAGTATTTTGGTTTGGTTGGCAGGCTTACATACAGAAAAAATATAATAATAACCAAGTGGCACCAGCAACGACCCAAACAAATACTGTAAACTCTGCGACTCTTAGACCAGATGCCGATGCCGCCTCTCCTGGAGAGTCTGACTCAGCAGCAGAAATTGTTTTAGAAACTAAAACGAGCTCTCCAGAAAAAACAGTAGGCTATCAAAGTGAAAATTTAAATTTTGAGATTTCATCTAAAGGGATGGGAATAAAAAACATTCAGTTAAATAAATTTACAGACCGTAGTGGAAACCTTATAGTTATGGGACCCAAAGTAGAGCCCTGGCCCTTTTCAACCTCTTTAATTGGTGTCACAGAAGCCTTAAATTTTGATATTAAACAGGTAAGCTCAACTGAATTTCAAGGTATTGCTGTACATACAGGAATGAAGATTACTAAAAAAATCAGCATTAATAGTAATGACTATGCTCTCAACATTAGTACGCAAGTTGAAAGTATTAACCCTCAGTTTCAAGGACTTAGTACAAGCCTTGTTGATATAAGACAAGAAGCAGAGTCAGGTGGATTTTTAACGCCACAAGTAGGACACCAAGAATTCGTAGTTGTGCATGGTGGAAGTTCAGATCGAATGAGCATCTCAAATATTACAGAGCAAACAACAAAAGATTACTCTCAAGTAACAATGTTAGGATTAAGCTCGCAGTACTTTGCTACAGCGATCGTTGATAAATCAGATATTTTACCTGAGGCCTTTATTGAGGCTTCTCCCAAAAAAGAAAACTCTTATGGAGTCCTTACTTTTCGTCCGGTGAATCCAAACACAACTTTTGCTACAACCCTCATTGGATATATTGGCCCTAAAGATGCCAATATATTAGAAAAAGTAGACCCACTTTTATTTAAAACTATTAACTTTGGAATGTTTAGTGCTCTAGCACGACCTATGTTGCAGATTATGAAATGGTTTTACAGCTTCGTGGAAAACTGGGGTGTTGCCATTATCCTTTTAACCCTACTTGTTAGACTGGTAGTTATGCCGTTTAACATTATGTCTTACAAATCAATGAAGGCCATGCAAAAGATCCAACCTTTAACTAAAGAGTTAAGAGAAAAGTATAAGGGTGATCCACAAACCCTTAATAAAGAGATGATGCTCTTAATGAAAGATCATAAAGTTAATCCTCTTGGTGGCTGTCTTCCTATGTTATTGCAGTTTCCTGTATTTATAGCCCTGTACCAGGTATTTGGACAAAGTATTGAGCTTTACCATTCACCCTTTATATTTTGGATTAAAGACTTAAGTTTAAAAGACCCATACTATGTGTTGCCGGTACTCATGGGCATAACTATGTTTCTTCAACAAAAGCTTACGCCAACCAATATGGACCCAACCCAAGCTAAGATTTTGATGTTTATGCCGGTAATCTTTACAATTTTCATGGTCTCTTTACCAAGTGGACTGACGCTTTACATTTTTGTGAGTACTTTGTTTGGAATATTACAGCAAATTTATTTTCTTAGAGAAAAAGAAGTTAAAACTGTTTCTACATCAACTGCAAAAGCCTAGGGGGTTATATTATGGCAGGTGGATTTTTTAGTAAGATTTTTGGTAGCAAAAAAACTGAAGTTGAAGAGCTGGTTCGACAAACAGTTGAAGGTTTGATTGAAAAAGGTCAATTCGACTTAAGTTACACTCTTGATTACGACAAATCAGAGGAAGGTCGTATTCATTTAGAGTTTGAAGGTGAAGATGCAGAATTATTAAAAGAGAAAGAGGGAATTCTCCTGGACTCTTTTCAACTACTGATTAAAAGAGTTATGCAACATCACTTGCCAGAAGACAGAACCGCAATTTCTATAGACACTCATGGTTTTAGAGAAGAGTCGAACCAAGCACTTATGGATTTAGCGGAAAAGCTTAAAGAAATAGCTTTAGAAAAAGGAAAATCAGTTTATTTTCGTGCTCTTCCACCAAAAGATCGCAAAGTAATTCATCAATACTTGGCTAGCGATCAAAGAGTTAAAAGTCGCTCAATTGGTGATGGTCTTTATAAAAAAATTAAAATTTACCCTTCAAAACCTATGGGTGAAGAAAAGTTCACTGAACAGAGGTAACAACGTGTGAATGTGGACCGTGATTTAGACACTATATGCGCGCTTTCTACGCCAGCAGGTGTGGGAGCTCTCGCAGTGATACGAATCAGTGGTCCGCAGTCAGCAGATATTGTGGCAAAGCTCTCTTTGCGCAAAATTAAATTTAAATCTCATAATGCCTATCTCACAAGCCTAATTGATCCACTGTTAAATACACCAATCGATGAAGTGGTTTTAACCTATTTTAAGAAAGGTCGCTCTTTTACTGGTGAAGAGGTTATTGAAATATCAACTCACGGCAGCCCTGCCATTATTCAAAAGGTTTTAAAGTCTTTGTGTGAAATGGGAGCTCGGCTTGCAGAGCGTGGTGAGTTTACTTATCGTGCCTTTATGAACGGGCGAATAGATCTGGTTCAAGCAGAAAGTGTTTTGGCTATGATTGAAAGTCAATCAGAGCTCAGTGCAAGAGTAGCTTATAACCAACTTAAAGGACAATTGTCTGATCGCCTATCGAAGTTAGAAAACAAAACAATTAAATTATTAGCACATATAGAAGCTGATATTGATTTTAGTACGGAGAACCTTCCAACACTTCCAGAGGACACAAGACAGCAGTTATTACTTGAACTGCAAACTGACCTTACAGATCTTGTTGCAAGTTATAAGCAGGGACATTTAATAAAGGATGGCATAGGAG
>CAYMKD010000225.1:0-3919 GCA_964390435.1 uncultured Pseudobdellovibrionaceae bacterium
CTGGGGATCTGTTAAATCTGGCCGCAATGATGAAGTATTTTAATCGTATTTTTCTAAGGGGACTCATTACCCTACTGCCTTTTTTACTCACAGTTTACCTGTTGGTATGGAGCATTCTCATTGTTGAGAATCTCTTAGGCTCACTTATTAGAACTATTATACCTGAAAACTACTATATTCCGGGCCTAGGATTTGCCTTAACTATTATTCTCGTTTTTTTCTTTGGTCTTATTTTAGACCACTATTTTGCAGCAAGATTACTAGGTCTTTTGCAGGAACGATTGACTAAAATTCCTTTTATTAAAGTAATTTACTCTCCTCTGCGCGACCTTATGAATTTGTTCTCAAAAAATGATAGCAGAGAAACAAAAAGAGTGGTCCTAGTAAAACTCAATGAAAATGGCTTAAGAGTCTTAGGTATTGTAACCAGAGAGTCTTTTAAAGACCTCCCTCCTGAGATGTCTTCAGCCCCTTCCGTTGCTGTTTATATGCCCTTTAGTTATGGGCTTGGCGGATACACCTTGCTGGTTCCAAGGAGTCAAATACAAGAAGTAGATCTTCCTCTAGAAAGAGCCATGAGTCTTGCTATAACAGGCTGGGTAAAGGCAGAGAAAGTTTCTCATGTTGATAACTCAGCCCCACCTGAAAAACTTTAGTGATTAGGTTCGTCTATGTGGGCCTCGGGCAAATCACCCATTTGACTATAGTAATCTTCAATATCATCAGATGCGATGACGATTTGTCCTTTGTTATTGAAAAGATAGCGTGAAGAATGCAAAAGCTCTCGCCCATCTTGAATAATGCTTGTTTGAAGCTTTTGTGGCCCAACTAAATTAAGACCTTTGGTATCAACAAAATACTCTCCCAAATCAGTTTTTTGCACTTGCAAAGTATGCTCATTGAATCTGACTTTTAAGCGACTATTATTTTTAAGTAAAATTTCGCGATCTGGTCCTTCAACTCTTAAAAATAATTTATTACTACTAGTCACTTGCCAGTTCATAGATACAGACAAGGGGGATGCCGGAATATTTTCAGGAACATAAGCCAAGGCTTTTTCAAATTGTCCTGCTTGATAGGCATCAATAGTTTCATCTTTCAGCCCATTCATATAATCCATAAGCTCTGTGTAAGTAACACAGCGAACCTCAGGTAATCCACAAACATCCATGGCGAAATCTTTTAGTGCCTGCCAGTAAATACCCTTATTCCATTTAGAAAAATGATGCCCAATATTCAAAGGTGCACGATTGCCATTATAATTATTTAAAAAGTAATTCATATATGTATCGTACATTTCCTGCTGATACCCAGGCAAAAGATCTTCGTCAGCCTCTGCAGCTTGCGATTGTGCATAATAAAAATTGTAATCCATAGAGATGGTTTTTTTACCACTTCCGGCTATCACAACAGACGCCAATGGAAAATTCCAAATCCCATGACTATTTTTTCGGGGCCAATAGTCCATTTTATTAATTAAACTCGTATCGTATAAAATTCCATGACTTTGCTGAGCTGTCCAAAGCTCTTTATTAGTGCCTAGCAAGGGCGCCCTAAAGCCCAGTATTTGCTCAGACTTAATCTTAATAGCATCAAAAACTTCTAAAACATTATTAATAGAAAAGTTAAAAACTAAGTCTGTAAACTGATCAAATTCTGAGTTCCAATTATCTTCACTCCACGCAGTACCATCATAATGCCCATTTGCGTGCGAGGCGATTTCGTGGGCATCGTCTGTTGCCATATTAATCTTACGAACTCGACTTACAACGTCATCTTTACTACCACCAAAACCAATTGCTGAAGAGCCCGATCCATGAGTTGGCTCTTCGTAATGATTCCTATATTCATTAGCTAAAAAATAAACTCCACTGATAAAGTACGTAAATTTTAAATCCTGCTTGAGCTTCTTTCTAGCTTCTGAGGCAAAATCTATAGTTTCAGACCACATCCCTAAACTTTTTGATCCATCAAAAGCTAAAATCACAAATTGTGGGGGGCGACTCTGTGCCAAGGCAGTAAGGTTTATTAAAAAAATACCAGCGACTAATAATTTGTGAATAATAGACATATTTCCACCTTAGAATTAGTAAGGGAACTACCTATTGTTTTTTAAACAAACAATGGGATTTGTGAAGTAATGTAAATAAGTTAATGTAGATAAAAGCACATATTATGCTCTGTTTTATTTTTGACTGGGTTATTTTATGTGTCTAAAATGCCTTCTAACCAGTAAAAATAAGGAGATCCCATGAAGATTGAAATTGGAATTTCAGAAACAGATCGTAAAACTGTAAGCGAAGGCCTCTCTCGCTTTTTAGCTGACAGCTATACTCTTTACTTAAAGACTCATAATTTTCACTGGAATGTCGAAGGACCTATGTTCTTAACCCTTCACACAATGTTTGAAACTCAATATACTGAATTAGCTTTAGCTGTTGACCTTATAGCTGAGCGTATTCGTGCTTTAGGCCACTACGCCCCTGGCTCATACAAAAAGTTTGCGGAGCTCACTGTACTTAAAGAAGAACCTAATCATATAAGTGCTCGAGAAATGATTGCTCAGTTGGTTGAAGGACATGAAGCAGTTGCTAAAACGGCCAGATCTGTATTCCCAGCAGCTGAAAAAGCGGGCGATGAGGCCACAACAGACCTGCTAACTCAAAGAATCACATTACATGAAAAAACTGCTTGGATGCTAAGGAGCCTACTGGCAGAATAAAGTGCATGCAGATTATAGGTCGCAGTACTCTCGATAAAGCTCTTACTATTAACCAAGATACTCAGCGCTATGGTGCTTTTGCTGAAATTGGCGCGGGCCAGGAAGTGGCCCGTTTCTTTTTTCAAGCTGGCCGTGCATCACAAACCATTGCTAAAACAATTTCAGCATATGATA
This sequence comes from uncultured Pseudobdellovibrionaceae bacterium, assembly GCA_964390435.1. GTDB lineage: Bacteria > Bdellovibrionota > Bdellovibrionia > Bdellovibrionales > Bdellovibrionaceae > CAYMKD01. The sequence goes on from CAYMKD010000225.1 coordinate 2,897, forward strand.
TGGTTTATAGTGATGAGATTTACGGCAAAGAAAAGAATGGCCGCTATGTATGCGAGTCACGTCTTGATAAAATGCTCGCCAAAGAGTACGGCCTTCTTGAAAGACGACTTAAATCCGTACGAGGCGATAAAACATGTTTTTTTGTATTTGCTAATACTGTTGCTACGGGGTCAGACTCTAAAAATCGCTTTTGTCATGGTTGGATGGGAGTTCGTTTTCAACAAAAACCCAATGGCCCTTCAAATGATATTATTATGCATGTACGCATGTTGGATACCTATCGCCTGCAACAACAAGAAGCTCTCGGCCAACTTGGTGTAAATCTCATCTGCAGTGCTTTTTATGCTCATAAATCGAGAAGTGTTTTTTTAGAGAGCTTAACGGACAATATAAAAGAAGGCCGCATAGCCATCGACATGATTAAGATTATTGGGCCCGATTTCTCCCATATTGATAATCGCCTTTTAAACATCGAACTAGTTAAAAGAGGTCTTGCTGATGCTATTTTATTTAATACTCACGGCCAAATTGAACTAGCTAGTGATGTTTTTTATAATAAGGCACTTTTTTTACAACCTGGAACTTATCGCCCTATTACCAATACTAATTTAACAATTTTAGAAAAGGGTTTAAACCAATTCAGAAAAGATAATAAACTTACTGCAGCTGAAACTATTGCTTTGTTTGAAATCACCATGAAGAACTCAAAAAACAAAGCCGAAGCTACTGAAGATGATTTTCTAGAAAGGGTTGAAAGCCTTATTGGGCTAGGATACCCAATTCTGATATCTAATTTCTCTTTATTTTTTAATCTTAAAAATTTCTTAAGAAGATTTAGCACTAAACCTATAGCCATTATTATTGGCGCCATGCTTTTAGAAAAATTATTTGATGCAAAGTTTTATGCGCATTTGGATGGTGGTCTACTAGAAGGCTTTGGTAAGCTTCTAGATGAAAACAGTAAAATATATGTTTACCCACATAAAGATGATAAAGTTTGCGTTACTACAAAAAGCTTTAATC
>CAYMKD010000225.1:3929-4867 GCA_964390435.1 uncultured Pseudobdellovibrionaceae bacterium
ATTACACAAAGGATAAGGAGTACCTGAAACAAATTTTAGAAAGTCAGCAAATTATGGATATTGCTGATTGTGAAAATGTCGAAACGAGCACTCACTCAATACACATCAGAGACATGATGAATAAGGGTGATAAAAAATGGGAAAAACTTGTCCCTGAATCTGTGGCACAAATCATCAAGCAGAAAAAGCTTTTTAGTAAACGTTAAAATGTTACTTTAGGATCAACTACTATTTTATTTAAAAACTCTACTAGCAAAGTGACACCTTGACCACTTCCACCAACTGCATTCAAAGCCCCATTTGGACGATCATTCCAAGCATAAATATCTAAATGGGCCCATGGGATTTTTCCAACAAACTTTTGCAAAAAAAGAGCTGCCGTAATTGCACCTCCAAACCCATCTACAGCATTCGTTAAATCTGCAAAATGGCTGTTCATATGGGCAACATACTTTTCAAACAAAGGCATGCGCCAGCAGTAATCGCCAGCTTCTTGTCCTGACTTAAAAAGCAAATCAGATAACTTATCATTATTACTAAAGAGCCCCGCAAGCTCCGCTCCTAAAGCAACCTTAATAGCCCCTGTTAATGTTGCTACATCAATAACCACCATAGGTTCTTGTTTTGAGGTAATGGCTACATCAAGAGCATCTGCTAATAAAAGCCGCCCCTCTGCATCCGTGTTATGAATTTCAACTTTTAATCCATTGCGTGCCGTAATAATATCACTTGGGTGAAAAGATTTTCCATCAACAGAGTTCTCGGCTAGGGGCAAATAGAAGTCACAATTTACGGGGATTTTTTGTTCTGTAACCCAATCACATAACCCAACAAGAGCTGCAGAGCCACCCATATCTTTTTTCATCAACCTCATTCCAGCTGATGGTTTTAAATCTAATCCACCAGTATCAAATGTAACTCCCTTACCGACAAAAGCG
>CAYMKD010000226.1:0-4848 GCA_964390435.1 uncultured Pseudobdellovibrionaceae bacterium
AGTTTTTGTATGCCCGATGGCCCGCCTTACGCCAACGGCTCTATTCATATTGGTCATGCTCTAAACAAAACTCTTAAAGACATCGTAATTAAGTATAAAAATATGAAGGGTTTTTGTGCGCCATTCATTCCTGGATGGGACTGTCATGGTTTGCCTATTGAGCATAAAGTAACCAAAGAGTTGGGGGCTCAAAAAACTCCAAAGTCTGATACAGAAATTCGATCTTTGTGCAGAGCCGAGGCTCAAAAATGGGTTGATGTTCAAAGAGAACAATTTAAAAGATTGGGTATCTTAGCGGATTGGCAAAACCCTTATTTAACCATGGATAAAGATTATGAAGCTGAAGAGATTCGTGAACTCGCTCGCTCCTTTAAAAAGGGAGTCATTTATCGTGGCGAAAAACCTGTTTATTGGAACTGGACACTTAAAACAGCTCTTGCAGATGCCGAGGTTGAATACCATATGCATCGCAGCCCTTCTATTTATGTTAAGTTTCAAGTCACAGACCTAGAGTCTTTAAAAAAATTAGGCTCACCATCAAAACCAACTTATTTTGTGATTTGGACAACCACTCCTTGGACTTTGCCGGCAAACCTTGGCATCTGTGTACATCCTGATTTTGAGTACACTTTATTTGATCATGGAAATGAGACTTTAATTATTGCCAAGGGGCTTAAAGAGTCTGTTGAAAAAGAGTGTGGCCTAGAACTTAAAGATGGCAAAAGTTTTAAAGGTGCTGAGTTTGAATACTTAAAGGCGGATCATCCGTTTATAAAACGTCACTCTCTTTTGGTTCTAGGGCAACACGTAAGCCTTGAAGCTGGAACGGGCTGTGTTCACACAGCTCCTGGTCACGGACAAGACGATTACAACGTTGGTTTAAGATACGGCATGGAAGTGCTTAGTCCCGTGGACGAGGCTGGTTGTTATACTGATCAAGTTCCCGACTACAAAGGTATTAATATCTTTAAAGCCAACCCAATGATTGTTGAGAGACTTAAAACAAGTGGTCACCTACTTGGCTTTAAAGAAATTGAACACAGTTATCCGCATTGTTGGCGCTCAAAAACTCCTCTTATTTTTAGAGCCACTCCCCAATGGTTTGTGGGACTTGATTTACCAGAAAGCCAAATCAGAAATAAAACTCTTCAAGCAATTAAAGACATTAAATTTTTCCCAGCTTGGGGCGAAGCCCGCTTAACAGCGATGATGGAAAACCGTCCTGATTGGTGCTTAAGTCGCCAACGTATTTGGGGTGTGCCGATTCCGGTATTTTACTGCATTGAAACTGGCGAACCCTTGGCTGACTACGATGTAATGATGAAAGTTGCTGATGTTATGGAAAAGGAAGATGGCATTGAATCTTTCTACCGTCACCCTGCCAGCGATTTTGTTGGACAAGATAAAGTAAACGGAAAATTTGGCTCTAAAGGTTTTCGTCAAGGCAAAGATATTCTCGATGTGTGGTTTGATAGTGGCGTATGTCATGCTGCTGTTCAAAAACGTCGTAAGCATATGTCTTATCCAGCAGATCTTTATCTGGAGGGCAGCGATCAGCATCGCGGTTGGTTTAATACCAGTCTTCTCTCCGCGATTGCAGCAAATGGTACACCTCCTTATAAAGCTTTAGTGACTCATGGTTTTGTTAATGATTCTGAAGGCAAAAAAATGAGCAAGAGTAAGGGCAACACTGTAGATCCACAAGAAACCACTAAGAAAAGTGGCGCTGAGATCATCAGGCTCTGGGCTGTTTATGAGGACTACGGACAAGATCTTACCTGTGGACAAGAGGGGCTTCAAAGAGTCACAGAAACCTATCGTCGTATTCGCAATACAATTCGCTTTTTATTAGGAGCCAATTATGATTTTGATCCAAAATCCAATAGTGCTTCTTATGAAAAATTAAGTCCTCTTGATCAATGGGCTTTAAATGAATTGATGACACTGACTCAAAAAGTAACTGAAGCCTACGATAAGTATGAGTTCTATAAAGTGTATCACTTATTAAATCAGTTTTTTACAGTCACTTTATCTGCAACTTACTTAGATATTCTTAAAGATCGCCTGTACACATGGAAAACAGATGGCCTCGCTCGCCGAGGTTCACAAACAGTGTTGTATACTATCACAGATCATTTAACTCGTATGCTGGCTCCTATTTTATCATTTTTAGCTGAAGAGACTCTAGAGTACCTTCAAGGAGACAAACCAGAGAGTGTGTTTTTAACAGAGTTTCCAGTTGTTAATAAGAAGTGGATCAATCCAGAGATTTCCAGTCGTATGACTGAGATTTTAAAAGTCAGAGCCGATGTTTCTAAAGAGTTAGAAAACTTACGCAATCAAAAAGTGATTGGCGCAAGCCTTGATGCCCAAGTTACAATTACGGCGGATGGCGCTCTTTATGATCATCTATCGAGTATTCAAAAAGACTTAAGAGAAATCATGATAGTTTCTCATTTATATTTACAAAAAGGTCCTTATAAAATTTTGGCTGAGAAAGCTGTTGGGGAAAAATGCGTTCGCTGCTGGCACACTCATCCTGATACTAATAAAAATTCAAAGTTTCCTGGTGTATGTCCTAAATGTGTTGAGGCACTATCATGAAGAAAAAATATTTGTTTTTAATTGCAATTTCTGGAGTGGTCATTACTTTTGACCAACTAGCTAAAACTTACATCCACACTCGTTTTCGCCTCGGTGAAATTGCCGAAGTCATTCCTGGATTTTTTAACCTTACCTATGTACGCAACCCAGGAGCTGCCTTTGGTTTTTTAGCAGAAAGTCACCCTGCTTTTAGAGAGTTCTTTTTTCTTTCCATGCCGCCGATTGCTCTACTTATTATTTTAATAATCTTAAGAGGCGTTGAAGATAAGGACTACTGGCAAATTGGCGCGCTCTCTAGTATTTTTGCTGGCGCCATTGGCAATTATATAGATCGCTTGCGCTTTCGCTACGTCATCGACTTTTTAGACTTTCACATTCAAAACAAATACTCTTGGCCTTCATTTAATATAGCTGATTCAGCTATTGTTTGCGGCGTAGGTGTGCTCTTAGTGCTCATGTTTTTTGAAAATAAAAAGAAGCCAGAAAAGGCTTAAAACTTGTACCCCCTTATTTATCTCAATGATCATCTTGCTTTACCCACATACTACCTGTGGATCAGCTTAGTATTTTGCTTAAGTTTAATATGGGTTAAAAAAAGAGCGCAGAAAAAAAATCTATCAAAAAATATAGCTTTAGATTTAAGTTTGATGATTATGCTGGGGGGCTTTGTAGGAGCTAGGCTCTTTCATGTTTTTTTTGAAAGCCCTGAGTATTATCTCAAAGACCCAATGGCTATTTTCTCTTTTTGGCAAGGCGGTTTTGTTTATTATGGCGGAGTCATCGGTGCTTTTATTTTAAGCTTTGTATGGCTTAAAAAAAATAAACTGCCTGCCTTTGAGTGGCTTGATTTTTTTGCTCCTGTTATTTCTTTTGGCTACGCCGCAGGTCGTATTGCCTGCTTTTTAACAGGTTGTTGTTATGGCAGATCTTGCCCATATCCTTGGGGAGTGAAGTTCCTGGCCTTGCAAGATGGGATCGCAAGACACCCCACTCAACTCTATGCTGTATTTTGGGAGTCCCTAGTTGTTTTAATTTTACTTTATATTGAGAAAGAGAAAAAAAATAAAATGCTCGTTTTTAAATCACTTTTTGTCTCTTCAGGGTCTATTTTTATGCTCTGGCTTGTACTGCATAGTTTAGGGCGAATTTTAATGGAATATTACCGCGATGACTTTAGAGGCCCGGCTCTTTTGGGCCTCTCTTTTTCAACCTGGATTAGCTTACTAGCTTTTGCTTTTGGAGCTGCGGGATTAGTTTTTTTAAAAAAAAGAACTAAGGCCTATTAAGGGTTATAAAACACCATAACATATTGAGCTTAATAAACTTTACATGTCTAAAATATAACAGCTGAATTTTATTCGGTATCCTTTATATTTAACAGCCTATATAGGGAGTTAATATGAAGCTGGCCAGAACCTCTTTTGTTATCTTTAATCTATTTTATTGCCTATCAAGTCTTGTTGCCTGCACTCATGACGAGCCTACCCACATAGACCCCGACACAGTAAAACAAGCTAAAACCACAGTGGATTTAAGAAACTCAGGTTTTGAAGTAAGACTTACTGAGCCTTCTGATGGTGAGCTATGCGAAAAATTTAAAACTGCACTGAAAAATAATGATGATATTATTTTTAATGAAATTTCAGTTCCCGAAAATTACGATAATCCAAATGGCCGCAAAATCAATATCAATTACTATTATATCAAATCCAGAATGGCGAGTGGCTCGACTCCAGTTATTTTTTTCAACGGTGGCCCCGGAGGCTCAAGCTTTAGCTCCTATAAAGCTCTTGTAAACAAACAATCCACAGACTCAAAATTTAATAGTATTAATTTTGTATTTATTGATCAACGTGGCAATGGCTGCTCTTCGCCTTATCCGGAAGTGCAAACTGCACAAGACGTAGAGCGACTGCAATATTACACTAGTCGTTCTATTGTCAAAGATGCAGAACAAGTTAGAGCTCGTATCTGGGCCAACAAAGCCTGGAAGGTTTTTGGACAAAGCTATGGTGGAATGATTGTAAGACGCTATATAGAGATCGCACCACAAGCTGTACTTGGTGGATATTCCCATGGACAAGCCATCACGAACGATGCCTCAGCACGTTTCACAGCCCGAATTCTCTCGCAATATAAAGTTCTTGAAAAATATTTTGCTACTTATCCCGAAGACAGGGAGAAAATTAAACTTCTTCATAATAAGTTGACAGATAAAACCTGTTATTCGGATGGAGCTGATGA
>CAYMKD010000227.1:0-2880 GCA_964390435.1 uncultured Pseudobdellovibrionaceae bacterium
TGTTTAACTTAACCCTTGTTACTCCAGAAAAAAAACTTGTAACAGCAGAGCCAGCTGAGGAAGTGACTGTGCCCGCATTTAAAGGCGAGCTCAATATCTTACCAGGACATGCTCCGCTGATCACAACATTGGAGCCAGGGATTTTAAAGTATCGTTTACAAGGCCAGTCGGAGCCAACAGTGGTTGCTATTAGTTGGGGCTACTGCCAAGTCAGCTCCGAAGGCGTTAATGTACTTGCTGAAACTGCAGAAAGAGCTGATGAAATTAATGTTGAACGTAGTAAAGAAGCTCTGACAAATGCCGAAGGCCGGGTTGCTCTAGAAAATCTAAGTGATCGTGAGTGGGAGCTTACACAGCTTAAAATTCGCCGAGAACAAGTTCGTATTAATCTCTCGTCGCAAGTACGAAAATAAAATTTTTATTCAGAACATTTAAAATTAAATCCATATAAAATACAAACTCAAGGTGCGAGTGTGTATAGATAAGTGTTCTTATCAAAAACATGAGTTTTAAGAGCTTCCGCAGAGTATTGTTTAATTAACTCAAAATCCCCAGGAAACAGCTCAGTCACCAAAAGAAAATCACTTAAATTTACAAAGTAGGTTTGACCAACAATAAAATCATTTTCGAAATTTGATTGTGGGTCTTGATACAGCGTTCTTCCGGGAGTAAAAAGGTGCCCCATGTTTTCAAGTCGACTGAAGAATTGAACATGATTGAACGCGCGATAGTAGTTACCACACGAATCCATATAAGTATCAGATAAAACAACATCCACTAATAAGTCAGGGCGAAAACAATTTTTAAAACCCCTACCATTATTCTGCTTGGCAGAAATAGCACACGCCTCATCGTCTCCTTTAAGTTTGAAGTGGTTATACTTCCCATGTCTATAAATGTGATAAATTTTCAAATTCTGTTGTGGATGCGTGGGATATAAAAGTTGGCTTTGGCAATTAAGATCTTTGGGGCTGAGGCGATCAAAATGAATACTATCATCTTGATAGCCCTTAGGGGTGCTCCAACCAAGAAAAGCTTCTGAATAAGGTATGTTTGTGTCAAAACTTACGGCCGAAACATTTAGAGATATAAAAAAAGCCAGTAGCAAATAAAGGTGCTTCATAGAACTGGCTAGTAACATATTTTAAAAAGAGGTTAAAAACCTTAAAGGAACAATGGCTTTAAGAATGTCAAAGCTACATAGAAAATCACTAAATTAAGAAAAGTTTTGTGAAAAAGCTGCATAATTTAAAAGTAGAATGAAAAATCAAAGCTAACGATGCGAAGCTTTTACTTTGTAGGCACTTCGTAATTAGATATTAATCACGTTTTGCTACGGAGAATCTCGCAAGCCACTGAGCAACCTTTAAGCCAGCGCGCTCATGTGGGTGATATAAATTAACTACAGATAAAAATTCAGTTTTCTTGTCGTTGGAGGGGCCACGTAAATAATTAAACTGATTATCAACAACTCCAGGGGTTGTTAAATTAATAGCCAAAATCCTTTGTTTTAATTGTAAAGGAAGATTTTCAACTAATCGAGTAACTCGTGTACCATTAATGGGGATAACGAGTAGAGCATCTTGATTTTGAGAAATAAATCTTTTTAAACTTGCTCCTGTTAAATTAGATTGAATTTGAAGAGTGCGAGTAGGCCAAGGAAGTTTTACTTTTGAAAAAGATCTATTGAACTGAGGCGAACTCGACATCAAGACCACGCGTTTAAAGTCAAGGGAGCGAACCTGTGAGTTTGCGCCCAGTTGTTTTGATAAGTTTATATTTAAAATCTCATCATCAATTTGATAAAGTTGCTGATTTTTTAGGGATAGGAAAACCTGCTTTGGGGTGGGCTTTGCATGTGAAGAAAAATCAAGAGTTAGTTTTGTCATAAGAATTCTTTTTAAACTTTCATCAATTCGTTTTTCCGAAAGCTCGCCTTTTGAAACGGCTTGCAACAGTCTTTTTATAGCTCGTTGTTGAGTTCTTGGTGACCATGTAATCATAATAAGATCAGCTCCAGCTAAAACAGCACGCAAAGCAGCCTCCTCTGGAGATTTAAAAATTTTTGCGCCATCCATCATCACGTCGTCTGTAATAATTAAATCATTATAGCCTAAGCGAGTACGCAAGAGATCAGTTACTACGGCATGAGAGAATGTTGCTGGCCATCGTTTCTCGTCTAGTTCTGGATAAATAATATGAGAAATCATAACAGCCTTAGGTTGATTCAAACTAAAAAAAGTACGAAATGGCGGGAGAAAGCTTTTTTGCATTTGCTCAAAACCAATAATTTTTTTAACAAGCTCCACATGTGGATCATTTGTGACGCTTCCAACACCTGGAAAATGCTTTGCTGTAGGCAAAACTTTTGCCTCAACAAGTCCTTGTGAAAACTTTGAAGTCATCATCGAAACAATTTCTGGAGAAGGGCCAAAAGATCTTGAGCCTATAAAAGATTTAGAGCTCGGATCTGAAATATCTAAAACTGGGGCTAGGTTCATATTAAAACCAATCGATCGCAACACACGCCCCATCTCAAACCCCAAAGATCGCGCAAGTTCGGGGTTCTCAGTTTGACCAAGAGCAAGTGCACTGGGCATAGCAGGAGAAGTTGCAATGCGCGTAACAAGTCCTCCCTCTTGGTCAAGTGCTAAAAAGAAAGGTAAAACGCCTCTCTTTATTGCTAACTCTTGAAGTTGATAGGTCATATAGGACGCTCTTTCCGGAGAGCGAATATTTCTTTTAAAAAAAATCAGTCCACCCGGCTTTGTTCTTAAAAGAAAGGAGCTTAAAGCTGGGCTCATGTCTTGGCCAGAAAAGCCAAAAATAAAAAGCTGTCCAATTTTATCTTGTAAACTCATTTTCTTAATGAGGTTTTCT
>CAYMKD010000227.1:2890-4843 GCA_964390435.1 uncultured Pseudobdellovibrionaceae bacterium
TGACAAACTTTAGAAAGTATAAAAGCAAAGAAGAGCCAACAATAGTAAAGCTTGCGCATGACTTTTATTTTAGCAAAAGCTTTGGTGCTTTGGTTTTTTCATTTTGCTTAAAAATAAAAAACGACTTTTGTCGCGGCAGTTTTTTCCTGGCTATTTTTTGGGTGCTTTTTTGTTTTCAAAGCAAAGCAGACATTGATGATTTTTCTGCTCCAGTTGAAAAGAATGGTCTAGTTGAGAGAGAATTATTACCGACAATTGTCGTGCGCTCAAAAGACGAAATAGCCTTAGTGCCATATCGAGAACGACAGCCGATATGGAGTATGCTGTTTGGAGCAAGAAGTAGAAGTTTTACTCCAAAGTCATTTCGTTCAAATATTGATCAGCAAGCCTATGATAAAATCTTAGATGACCAGGTCATTCAAATGGTTGAGGCTGAATTCGGTGCGAAATATAATATGAGTTTTGGTTCATTAGGTTTGGTGTTTAGCTATGGAAGTGGTGAAACCGAAAAACAAGACTCTGCTGGTTTGCCGAGATCTTTAATGGTTGTAAACAAGGCCGTGGCAGGAGTGTTAATATTAGACACAATGTTTAGTGAGCCTTATGTGGCTCCAATTGTCAGAGTGGGTGCCTACGGTACAGAGTATACAGAAAAAGGTAATAGTATAAGTTTTAGCAATGGAACAGCGCCGGCCGTATTTTATTCAGCTGGAGCTCTATTCCAACTTAATTGGATTGAGCCTGGGGCCAGTTATGACTCCTATATTAATTTTGGTTTAGAGAATTCGTATGTTGAGATTTCTTTTGCGCAATTACAAGCATCAAGTAGCAGTACTGATGCCAAGTTCAATACATCCAATGAATTATCTTTAGGATTTTTTTTGGAGTTTTAATAAAGCAATGAGTTAATAGATTATTTAGTAAAACTCTCAACAATTCTTTGACTAGCTTGCTTAATTTCCTCAGCACAAATACGAGACTTGTCTTCAGGTGCCACATTTATACTAAGAAGTGTTGCGACTTGTTGGTTAATTAATTTTATTTCGCCAATTATACTAGGAATCATTTTTGTTTTGATGTTATCTAAAGATTTTTGCGCGGCAATTAGATCGGCTCTTACAGCATCATTTTTTCTTTTTTGATATTGGTTATCTGCAGATTGTCCCGTGCTACTACTCAAAAGACCTATTGCCATATCTGAAACGATAAGCATGGTTTTTAAAATATCTTGAACTTCAGCGTTTAAACGGCCAGAGGCGATAACTTCATTGGCTCTTTGCTGGGCTTCGGAAACAAACTTTTTCTGATGATCGTCCATATGTTAATTGTAAATGTTTGCATTGAATGAGCGATACTTAAAAATCAAAACCCAACCCAAAGTCCATTATACACACATCGTCGATGTTGCATTGTTTAAGGAAAAGGTGCCTGGCACCTTAGTAGGTAGCCGAGCTCTTCGTAGACTTGTGGCCAAGTAATGTTATTCATTCTAATATTGAGTCGGTTGTCAGGAGTGAGGCTATATTTTTTATTTTCACGCATAGCAAGTCCTATAACCGTTTCTGCTTTTAGAGAAGTATGTTCAGTAAAAATGAGAGAGATATTTTTTGGTCCGGCACTTAAATCACGAACACCTAGTTGCTTGCACATAGAACGAATGAGCATAAGCCCTAGGAGATTCATGACTGGCTCTGGAGGATTTCCAAATCGGTCTCTAAGTTCTGATTCAATCGTATCAATGTCTTCAGATCCCTGCACTTCAGACAAAGCTTTATAGTAACTTAAACGCAAGCGAATATCTCCAATATAATCGTCAGGAATCATTGCAGGAATTCTTAAATTAATTTCGGGATCAAGGCTTTCTTGGTGCGGTTCTCCCTTAACTTCACTCATTGCCTCAGCCAAAAGATCCATATAGAGTTCATAGCCGACAGCATTGATGTGACCTGATTG
>CAYMKD010000228.1:0-4798 GCA_964390435.1 uncultured Pseudobdellovibrionaceae bacterium
CTTAACAAATTTCACTTTCACCTCTCGGCTAAATACCAGCTACTATATGACACGACGTCTCTTTAGCTGTCAAAAAGCTTCTTTCCTGGACTCTCAGCACATTCAATATTAATTTAGGATCTATGCCAAAGTTTACAATTACCACTCCATCTAAAAGTTCAAGCCAAGAAACCTATAAAAAAGTAAAAGCCTTTTTAGAGACTGACGAGGGCTTACGTAAACTAGATTCTGGTTTAAGTTGTACCTTTGATGATCAAAAACTCAATTGCAATGCTAAGGGCAGCCAGTTTAAGGCTGATATGCAAATTAAAGCTCAAGGGGCCGAATCCTTAGTTGAAGTTACTGTAGACTTGCCTTTTATGCTGACTCCCTTTAAAGGAAAGATTCAAGAGACTCTACAAAGAAAGCTTGATAAAGTTCTATCTTAATAATGGCAAAGCGTAAAACTACTAAAGCAAAGCCAAAACCACGCAAGGCTTCTGCTAAGAAAAAACCAAGTCTTAGAAAAGTCACAGCCGAAATTGTTGACCACGATTTAGAGCAAGCAGAGTTCAAGTCTTCACAAAGCCCTGATGATATAGATTTAATTGATGCTGCTGATCTTGAAGACACTGATTTAGATATTGAGCTTTCAGAGCCCGAGTTGGCTAATATTGCTAAAAAGCCTCAAGGAAAAAGAAAAAAGAGTAAAACCCCAAGTGTTACAAAGCAAGCTGATATACATGCCATTGCTCCAGCAGATCCAGTTACACAGTATATGGCTGAGCTTCGCAAATATCCTCTGCTCACAAAAGAAGAAGAGAAACGACTGGCTCTACAATATTATGAAACCAAAGACCCAAGTGTTGCTCAAACTCTTGTGAAATCAAACTTAAGATTTGTGGTAAAAGTCGCGGCTGAATACTCACGGTTTGGCGCAAGACTTATTGATTTAATTCAAGAGGGAAATATTGGTTTAATGCATGCCGTGCGAGAGTTTAATCCGTATAAGGGAGTGAGACTCATCACCTACGCTGTTTGGTGGATTAGAGGTTACATTCAAGAGTATTTAATGAAGCAATACTCCTTAGTTCGCATTGGCACCACTCACAATCAACGAAAGCTTTTTTATAATCTTCAAAAAGAGAAAGACGCTCTCGATGCTATGGGGCAAGATGCTGACATAAAATTGATTAGCCATCGCCTTGGAATTCCAGAAGACGAAGTACAAATGATGTCGCAAAGAATGTCTGGCCGCGATGTGAGCTTAAGCCCTAGTCCAGACAATGAAAAAACTGTCAGTTTGATGGATAAACAGACTAATGAAAATGATCTTCCTCCTGATGAAGCTTTAGCGCGGCAAGAAGAACTTCAACTTTTAAATAATCAAATAGCTGCCATTCGACCCAACTTAAGTGAAAGAGAAATTATTATTTTAGAAGAACGGCTTTTATCTGATAATCCTCTTACTTTAGCCGAAATAGGCGACAAATATGGCATCACTCGAGAGGCCGTCCGTCAAATGGAGGCGCGCTTGATGAATAAAATTAAAAACTCTTTTTTGGATGAATTAAAATCTGAGAGCGAAGAGTAGCCTCTACTTAGCATTCAATATATAATGTTAAGTTCATTTTTGGACTAATATTTTATTGTAAATCAAGGTTCAATCTTTTTTATGATAATATTAAGTTTAATCTTGTCATGACAATGCTAAGTTAATTTCTTTGCGACTTATTTTTATTAGCCAGTTAAATATTTTTTGTAATATTGAGTTCTCGGTTTATAAGTTATAAAACCTATGGCTTCTAGAGTATTTTGAGTGAGGTAGCTCTTAGCTCTTTTAAAATCCTTTCCCCATTCTAAGATTCTTGTAAAGGGTCTGGCTTGCCAAAAGTCTCTCGCTTTGATTTTTAGACCCGCGCCCCACAGCTTTTTCAGAACGCATAACCAAATGAATTGGTTTTTTACGAGAGAGAGGGCGCTGAGCCTTTCTTTTGCCTTTAAGTAGAGCTCCTCCAAAAAAAGCCTTGGGAGTTTTTAGATCTGATTTTTTAAGTAGAGGGAGTTGCTTCACTTATTAGTTCTCCTTTTTAGACTTTTGAGGCCTGCTTGCCGCCAAGTATTAAGTTATGGATTTATGGATTTATGGATTTATGGATTTATGGATTTGCAAACCTGGGGCGCGGGTCTAAAAAGAGCAGGATGATTATCATGAACTGCAGTGGGCGAAATGCGGAGAGATAAGTTTAATGGTTTAGGCTTTGAGTATTTAATTTAAACTATAAAAATCTGAGTTTGATTTAACATGTCAAATATTTATCCCAGACCAAGTCTGACAAGTTGGGATAATGGGACTTATTCTGAAAAGGTCAAGGTTGAGTTATTTCAATAACTACCCTATAAAGTTAGTGTAGAATAATTTCAGTATAGATTCAGGAGGGGAGATGCTTAAAATCTTTGTTAGTTTATTGATTGGTTCAGCTGCGCTAGCTGCTCAAAATCCCGTAGAGATCACATCATCGGCAAACCATGAAAACAAGCTCTTCTTTAGAATCGATGAAGTAAAAGTTTTAAAAGAATCCCCTGATATAGCTACGATCCGTATCAGCGGGTACTTCAACTCAGATAGTTGTAGTAAGAAACCGGATCATTTTTATTTGAAGCCCGTTTATGAAGGTAAAGATGGGAATGGGCTTATTGTGACAGATCTGCAGATTCAGAGTGCTTTTAATGAAATACTGGCAATGCCTCAGGTGTGTGTTGGCTTGGAGGCAATTACGCCGTTTAAACTCACCTTTAAACACTCGAAAAACTCTTTTGGTGATGAAAAAGGTAAATATACGTTTAAAGATGTATGTGGCTTTATTATTAATGAAATTCGATATGTAGACAACAATATGGGAACTAAGTTAGTCCATTCTCCTGTAAAAGACCCGTGCCCAAACGCTTATTTACCTCCTGAGATGTTTCCTCCGGTAAAGCTGTGATAAGATAACTTCTCGGGAATTCTGATTTTGTTCTTATTACTAAAATTCTAAATGGTAGCGAAGCATTTTTAGGAAAGAAATCTCGAAAGTTCGCCTCCAACAATACGGAATATTGGCCATTATTCCCGCGTGAATGCCACAATGCCATAAGCAAAAGAAACCTGGGGCGCAGGTTTTTATTAAAAAGCTCTGTAACTCAAGCTTAGAAAAACAAAACCAAGATTAAGGCAATTGCAGCAGGCAGAGCTTGAACAAATAGAATTTTTTTACTTACAGTGACTGCACCATAAATATCATTTGGCTAATTTCATAATCAACTTTACAGACTTTTAAAATCAACCTGTTAAAGTATCAATTTCAAGTTATTAAAAATCTAAATAAACTCAATTAGGCTTCAACTTCACCGCTACCAAGAGTTGTTTGTAGCTTATTACGAAGTCTCTGCACCGCCTGAGCATGAAGCTGTGATACACGACTCTCCGTCACTCTCAACACCTTGCCGATCTCTTTAAGATTAAGATCCTCATAATAATAAAGAGATAGAACCAGACGCTGTCTCTCTGGCAATTCCTCAATGGCTTTAGCCACAACATCTTTAACTGTTTTTAAGTTCAATTGATTAAACGGATTATTAAGCTTTGTACCCTCAAGAATATTTAAAATTGATTTTTTATCAACACTACTAAACGTCTGCGCCTCATCAATGGATAGTAAACTCACAGGGCGCACTTGGTTAATTAAATCATGATATTCTTCCATGCTCACATTTAAATGTTGAGCAATCTCTTCATCACTCGGAATTCGCCCCATCTGAGCTTCTAACTGGAGAGTGGCACGATCTAAAATTTTTGCTTTATCACGCACAGATCGAGGCACCCAATCCTGAGCACGCAATTCATCTAAAATCGCGCCACGAATTCTAAACTCAGCATATGTTTTAAACTTGTTATCTCTGGTTGGGTCATATTTTTCAATCGCATCCATCAAACCAATCACACCACTTGAGATTAAATCATCAAGCTCGATATTTGATGGAAGACGTATCGCAATTTTTTGAGCAATAAATTTAATTAATGGAGCATACTCCATAATTAAACGATCTTTTTGCTCAGCAGAGAGCTTAGTTGGTTCCTCTTTATATTTGCGTAGTAACGCCGAATTATTACTCATTTCCCCACCCCGTCAATACAGTTTATCAAACTGAGATTCAGCAACAAAGTCCAATTCATCTATGCCACACCAACTAAGTTCTCCCAGAACAATTGTAGACCACCCTTAATGTCTGGGTTTTGTAAAGAACGCTCAAGTTTCGCACAGATAGCGCGGATCGCTTGAGCGGACTCGCATTCAGAGTCGTGTTTCAAAATGAGACGCTGTAAATGCGTAGCCCGACGTAAATTTGAATCTTGAGGAATAGCCCCCCAATAGTCTAGGCTAATACATAAGAAACGGTTCACAATTTCATTGAATCTTTGAAAGAGCAATAAACCCTCTCTTTCATCTCGTACTTGATTACAAATAATAGAAAATCGATCTTCTTTATAAGATTGATTTAATACTTTTATAAGTGCATAAGAATCCGTCAAACTCGAAGGATCTGGTGTAATCACGACAGAGGAAACCTGAGAAGCGCTATTTAAATATAAAACGTTGTCAGCAATACCAGGCGCTGTATCTATTAAAAGATAATCAAATTGCTTATCAATCTCTTGTAGTGACTCAAGTAAAGCTCTTCTCTCAAAAGGCCCTAATTTTTGAAATTCTTGAACTCCACTGCCTCCTGGAATTAACCAAACTTTAGGTGATACTTCGAGCATGATTTCTTTTAACGT
>CAYMKD010000229.1:0-4793 GCA_964390435.1 uncultured Pseudobdellovibrionaceae bacterium
GGGTGATGGGCCAGATGGGATTGAGGTAGTTAAAAGAATTCAAGCAATTGATCCACAGTTTCTAGCCGTTTTTGTTACCGCTTATCATGATCGTGATATTCATTCTATTGCAAATTATTTAGGTTCAGATAAATCATCACTTTGGGATTATTTAAATAAGCCATTCACTTCAGGAGAAATTGAACAAAAAGCAAGAAACTACATTAGTCTGTGGAATCACAAAAAAGAAAATGAAGTGAGAAGTCAGGCTCTTGCGCAAATGCGTGGACATCTTATTGAAAGTGAAAAACTGACAGCAGTTGCGGCTGTAGCTCGTGGCGTGACCCATGAGTTTGGCAACATTTTAACGCAAATTTTGGGTCGTGCAGAAATGGCTCAGCGTAAGTCTGAAAAAGAAATGCGCGAAGATGTTGTTAAAATATTTAATGCAAGTCTTAAGGCAAGTGAAATTTTAGATAACTTTAAAAATTTGTCAGGCTCGTCAGAGAAAATAAAAACGCCAGTTTCTCCAAGCCAAATTCTAGAAGATGCTTTAGATTTAATGGAACATCAATTAAAGTCTGGAAGTATTAAAGTTTGCAAACTACGGATGGAGTCAGAGTTGGTTTTGGCTGACTCAACTTCATTGCTTCAGGTTTTTATTAATCTTCTGGTGAACGCTTGTTATGCAATGCCTAGCTCCGGACAAATTGATGTGCAAGTCTTAAAAGTAGATAACAATGTAGAAATAAAAATTAGAGATTATGGCTCTGGAATTGATGCTAAAATTTTACCTCGTGTTACCGAAGCTTTTTTTACAACAAAAGGATCCAAAGGTTCTGGCCTAGGGCTGGCTATTTGTAAAGAGATAATTGAAATTGATCATCGTGGCAAATTCACTCTACAAAATCATCCAGTCAAAGGTTTAGAGGTGATAATTAATTTACCTATTCTAGATCAAAATGAGCAGGAGGGACAAGATGTCTAATAAAATTAATAAAAATATTAAAATCTTAATCGTTGATGATGACTCCATGGTCACAGAAGTTTTACTCGAATACTTATTGAGTTTTGGAATGAAGAATGTAAAAAAAGAAACAAACCCTCATCGTGCGCTGAAACTAATGCAAGATCCTAAGTTTGAAGTTGATTTAGTATTATCTGATTGGGATATGCCTGGTGTGAGTGGGCTTGATTTATTAAAAGCTATTAGAAAAAGCCCGATTAGAAAACAGCTAAAATTTATTATGGTTACAAGTCAAAAATCTATGGAGAGATTTAAAATTACCCAGGCTGCGCACTGGGGAGTGAGTTCTTATATTGTAAAACCTTTCCGTTCAGAAGTTTTAAAACAAAAAATTTGGGAAGTTATGAATTGGCCTCAGGAGAAAAATGAAGCTGCTTAAAAGCTACTGCATTTTAACTGTTCTTTTATTTTTTGCGAGCGGCACATATGCTGAAAGCTTAACTCTAGGTCTTACTAATTCTTCTGTCTATAGTAGTACAACTTTTGTCGTAAATCCTTACACGGGTACTCTTCATCCTAAAATATGGGCTTATGATTGGGCTGAGATGAGTGCGCAGGCAAGGCAAAATACAGTTCTTGATATGGGCGATGGGAGTCACGGTAGCATAGATTCATCTCGCTATAGTGAATTTGGTACATTTGATGGTACAACATGGGTTATTAATACGGATACCTATCCTGAGCTTAAAGTAACAAATTTTGATTTAATAAGTGGTGTTACTCTAAGACCAACAGGTTCAAATGCACTTGTCATTAGAAGTTTAAATAATATCACTATTTCAGGAATTATTGATTGTAATGCAGATAACGGAACAACTCATGGTTTGAGTACTGCAGTTGTAAGTGGAGGCTCGTCTCGCTGTGGTGGTGGTGCTGGTGGAAGTGGAGGATCTTCAAGTGTAGCTCCTCAGGCGGGAAGTTCTGGTGGGCCTGGTATTGGTGGCGGGCAAGTGCAGGATGACAACAAAGGCTCTGGTGGTGGTGGCGGCGGAGGTTATGCCTCTGCAGCTGGCGATCAGTCTCAAAATGGAAAAGATAATACAGCTGCTGTAGCAGGACTTAAAGGTACAAATACAGCTGATGGCGCATTTGTAAACTTAGGTGCGGGCTCTGGTGGCGGCGGTGGTGGTTACAATGCAGGTCATGGTGGTGCCGGCGGTGGCGGCGGTGGTGGACTTATTTATTTAGTTGCTCGAAATGATATTCATGTCACTGGCACCATTCAAGCCAATGGTGGTAATGGCGGCGGTGGCACGGGCAGCAGTGGTGGTGGTGGCGGTGGAGCTGGTGGTGGTATTGCTCTTTTTGCTGCACGAGATTTTGTTTTTACAGGAAGTATCACAGCAACTAAAGGCACTGGTGGCACTCCTACAACTGGTGGTGCTGGCGGTAATGGAAGTATCGGAAGAACATGGCTTATTGATCAAGATGGCTTGCCACAGGCAGGAGCTCCATTTGAAGATCCTACTAGTTTTATGGATGTTTTAGGTGAAGTGCATTGGGCCCAAGAATCTTATACTTGGGAATCGAAAATTTTTGACCTTAGTAACACTCAACCAGTTATAAGTCAGGCTCAAATTGTAGGATCCACTGGAGGAGCTACAAATGTAGTAACTACATCTGTTGCTTATAGCAGTGATGGAGTTAATTGGTCCTCTTGGTATACGACTTCGAGTCTTCTGGGGCAAAAAATTCAACGCTATGTTAAATTTAAAATAGAGGCACAAAATAATGATCGTACAAGTCCTATAGATATAAGTCAGTTAAGTGTCACATATGCACTCAGCAACAAAACTGAATTTAAAATGGTTGGAGCTGGTTGTGGCTCCATCAATGGAATTCCACCGAGTTTTTATATAAAAATTATTTTATTTTTATTTATGCTATTGCCTTTAATGGTACAGAGATTTTTAAAAATTAAAAGTCACTCTATTTAATTGTTCCCATCATTTCTTTGCACATTAGCTATTTGCTAGCAATCCTTAGGTGTTTAAATAAAGCAGTTTCTACCAGCCGAACAATAAGCCAATGCCAGTATTTGTTGTTTGGGCTTTACGACTTTCGCCTTCGCGATAACCAAGATCAATATAAATTGAAAATTCTAAAGTGGAATCATCGATGAAGCTAAACTCATAGGCAAATGCGCCTTGGTAGAATAGTTCATGATAACTAAAACTTGGAGAAGTTGTCCAATGAGCAAAATTCTTAATTGAGAGATGATCATTAAAGGGTACTATAAAATGAACTGCTGGTCCTGAGGTAACGATTTGTTCCGTCTTAATACTTTCAAAGCTATCGCGCTGAAATCCAGTTGATAGACGAATCTCTCCGCCATAACATAGGTTTTTCAAAAGAGGGCATCTAAGTAAGGCCATTGTTCCTTCAGAACCCGTTAGATCTTCCTGGAAGGGCCATTCGGCTTTATCAAAGGGAGTGAGCTTAAAGCTTTGATATTCAAACCAGAACAAGTAAGAGGGACCATATCCACCAGCAGTGCGTGCGCTAAATTGTATATTAGTTGCTGCATTGTCAATGCTTTGAACTTCAAAATCTTCGCCTTGCTTATGTGTCCAGGTACGTCTGCCATATTTTGCGCCAAAGCTATAGCGGTCTTGCCAATCTTGCTCGTAAAGTGGGCCTTGCCATTGAGGATTCTCTGACTTGCTTTGTGCCTCTTCACAATTAATTTCCACCTCAACTTCTGGCGCTGGAGTAGGATCAGCTGCAGGCATTATTGACTCGGGTGCAGGATTAGATTCGGGCATAGATG
Source organism: uncultured Pseudobdellovibrionaceae bacterium (assembly GCA_964390435.1). GTDB lineage: Bacteria > Bdellovibrionota > Bdellovibrionia > Bdellovibrionales > Bdellovibrionaceae > CAYMKD01. The sequence continues at coordinate 3,777 of CAYMKD010000229.1, forward strand.
GAGACTCAAGTTCAGATTTGGGCAAAGGAGCTTCAGAGACAACTTGAACAGATTTCTCCTCTTGAATTTTTATGATTTTTTCCAATCGAACACCTGGAGATATTTCTCCATCACTAAGGGAGTTCAAAGTGGAGATGTCTAGTTTTCTTGCTTCGCTAAACTTCCCCATTTGATTGCTACGGCCAGCAGCTACTCGCCAGTAGTAAACTTTTTTCTCATACTCGTGCCATCTAAATTCTGTGAGATTTGATTTTTGTTCAACAACAGGTGATCTAAAACCGGGATCATCACATATTTCAATAATGTAGTGATCGGCTCCTTTAACTTCTTGCCAGTTAAATAAGATGGCATAAGTATTTTCATTAGCCGCCCAGGCCCTATTGATAAGTAACTGGTAGATCCAATCAATTTTTGAGGTTTTTCGCTTTTTTATTTTTGGTTTTTTCTCTTTAGCCGGAGCTCGCATGATTGGATCAAAGAGATCAGGGGGTGGTAATAAATCTGGTTGTGAAAATAAAGGGCTTGCATAAGGAGCTGGTATTTTTGCGCCATCATGATCAAAAGCTTCTACTTGCCAGTAAATAGCACCTTCATGTCGTGGAGCAGTTTTAATAAAAGACTTTTCAGTTTCAAAAAATTGAATCGGGTTTTTAAACTGTTCATCTTGACTAAAACCAAGCAGGTATTTGCTGGCAACCTCTGAGCGACTCCAGCTAAAAGTATTTAGCTGTTCACTTAAAACCCTATCGCGTGGCAGTGGATAAAGATATTTTATAATAGGAGCTGGCCACACCTGGAGCGTCAAGCTTTGTGAAACACCGTTTGTTCCTATAAGTTCTGTTACGTAAGTTCCATAGTTAAGAGAAATAGAAATTTCTTTTTGATTAGAATTTAAATCAAAAGAATCTTGTGTTTGTTGAGTTTTTTGTTGTTTCGAAATTCGAAGACTCTTAGCAGAGCCTTGCCACTGGAGTTTAATTTCAGGAGTTTCAATAAAAGAGTAGATGCGTGCAGGTT
>CAYMKD010000230.1:0-4784 GCA_964390435.1 uncultured Pseudobdellovibrionaceae bacterium
ATCATCACCTGAAATCACTGCGATTATTAATTAATATGTATAAAATAAAATCGGGGATGAGTGGCTATGGCTTTTATCCAAGGGGTTAGATTAGACAACATAGAAACGCGGGATCAGCAGCACGGCTTAACAAAAGCCTATAAGAAAGGAAGAACCTTCTTCAGAGCCGCCACAAGCTTCGCAAGTGGCTCAATCAGATTTGCATCTCCCCTCCTCAACATCCTCGCATCCGCAGGCGTCCTCTCCTCCAAAACCACTACCAGCACGCATATTAGAAAAGGGATCGCTCTTTCCTGCTCCGTGGTCAAAGGGCCCGGGCTTGGTGCTAAAATTGGCCTGCAAGCTAGACATACGACTCAGCTTAAAGGCGCTGATTTAGCAGAGCATTTGATCAAAATGGCCCGCAACACCGCAAGTGTCGCCCTTGGGATCATGACATGCTTCCAATTGACCGATACTATCGTATCTTTATGTGGTAGCCTCTCCGGTTCACTCGGCCTCGGCTTTAAGGTGGTCCAAGGGGGAGTCTCCGCTACACTTCCCTTCATCGGCGTATTTGCTGCTATTGAAATCGTAAAGGGAATGCTGGAAATAGGAATCGAAGGCATCAAACTGTACAAAACTGCCAAAAAAATACGTGAAACGACTAAGAAAATAAACACCTGGGCCCAGCTTGACTGGACCGACCCTACCTATATTTCAAAAAAGCTTGAGGGTATAAAAGCAAAACAGCTTAAAAGCAGTCAAAGTCTCGAAAGATTTGAAGGAACCCTTACAACCTCGACTGTAGCATTAAACTCTCGCCTCTTGCATGTGGACAATCGATGGGAACAGTTAAAGGCTCGTAAAATCGAACTTAGCAATAGAAATCCGGTAGTACGGGTGTTTGGGCAAGTGGTGCCGCAAATAAAATTGACCGTTGCCATAATCAAAAAAGAAGAAGTTGAAAAAAAACATCTCAAAAAACTGGCTGCATTTAATCAAGCATCTTCAAAACACAACATCAGATCTGTAAAAATACGAAATTACACAATCATAGAAGGAAAGATCCAAGCCGGCACCATCAATGAAAGGGATCGGATCGTTTTAAATCATTTTAGAGAAAGCCAAATCGGAAAATATAAAGTAAAAAGATCCAATTTGAAAGCTAAGGCTTATGAACATGGCTTCAAAATTGGGCTAAAAACACTCGTTGTCATTTCATTGGTCGCCTGCATGGCCTTAACCTTCTCTGGCGTGGGAACGATGCCTGGAATTGTCACAAGCGCCTCTGTCGGCCTATTTGTAATGGCAGCTGAATATGGTCTTAAAAAATTCAAACATTATTATCCACCAAAAGCCTGGATCCCGGTCCATGTCCCAAGACTTTTACTTGGCCCCGTAGATCCGATAGGTCCGGTAGAGCCCATAATAGTAGAAATATAATCTAATATAAACTATACCGAAGTTTATGAATTGGATTATCATATTTTCATGTTTCGCCATATCATGCGAAGCCGCAGTTGTCACCTATCCCAGCAATCCTAACTACTATAAATATGCCCCAGACGAAAACGGCAGTTACTACGTCAAAAGCACAAGCGACAAAAAACTGGAAGCTAGACTCATAAAAAAACTACGCGGATGGCTGGTTTCTGGCTATGAAGGACAAGTTAAATTCGATGTGAACCAAGGGAATGTCACCCTAAATGGGTTTGTTGGTAGTAAATGGGATAGAGATGAAATAGAAAACAGAGTTAGAAGTGTAGAAGGGGTTCGTAGTATAAATAATCAAATTAGCATTCAAGGTCCTACTGGGTTATAAACAATTAATTTAATCACTTTTCCTCTTTATACAATCTTAACAATCGGCTATTATACTACCTGTTCACTGGAAGCAGGTTTAGATGAATGTCCCCTTAAATTTCGGGTCTGTATTTGAAAAATACGATCGTGAAACAATACTCGATACAATCCAATCTCTCACTAAAATCACTGCTCGCTCCATCTCGTTAGCTGGCTATTTTAATTCTACTCCAGAGCTTGCTGAAGGCAAAGAAATTATTGCCGGAATTCAGGCCATTTTTACGCTTCGCTCCACTTTTAACTCCATTGGAAAAATAGTCACACAAGTAAGAAGAAAGGAAGAACCTGAATTAACCGATACACTAAAAACAGCTGCTGCCACCATCGGTGTTGCCACTGGCCTGCTATCCATTTTTAAGTTTTGTACATCCCAAAGTGAGATCGTTACCCTTTTATCCAAAATTTCAAGCTCGCTTGGCAGCACTGCTGTTATCGGAGAAACTTTATATAGTTCTCTATTTTTGAATCACATCGCCTCAGCTCTCGGGTTACTACAATCAGTGATCGCAATCACAGTAGACTCCATTTACATTCACCAAAGAAGCAAAAAAATTGATCATGCTAAACAAAAAATGAACCTGTGGCAACAACCTCTTGATGATGCACACGTCCAGTTAAAAATAAGCCGGCTTACTTATAAATACTCAAACACAGCTAATAAAACTGAAGCGGTTGCGCTTGAATTTGCTGAAACTTGTCAAAAGGCGCAATCAGCTGTTTTAAAGTATCAAAAGAAGAAGGATAAATTCAAACAAGCTTCCGGGTTGAAAAAAGCCTACTCTTGGATCGTGTTAAAATCACAAGAAAGAAAGAAAAACAAACGGATCGAAAAAAACCTCAATAAAGCTGAAGAACTCCATCAATGCGTAGGGAATCAACTCAATACGTTCAACAACCTCAACGCCTGGAAAAAAGTCCATGCGAAGTGGGACCATCTAACTGATGCAGATCAACAAACACTAGATGCCACCCAACAAAATAAAGCAGCAAAATGGGCAGAAAAACAAAAGAGCCTGAAAATTGAACAAGTCAAGGCAGCTCTCGGATTAACTTTGAAAGTGATCGGCCTCATTGTAACAATTGCTTCTTTGATCCTGAGCGCAACTGGCGTAGGCCTCGTCCCTGTCCTTATCACTATGACGACGATCAGCTTATTTTTAGCGGTCACAAGTTTTGGTTTTACCTTGTTTAAAAGGCATATGCCTCAAATCAAGGTCCACGCCGTCCCCCCGCCTGCTGTAAAATAAGTCTAATTCCCCATCTTTATATAAACTTAATTTAATTGTAGTAGAATTCTCTTTAATAAATAAGGGGATTAAATGAATATTAATTTAGATTTTAACTCTTTCATAAAGGCCTATGATCGGGAAGCTATCATTAGCACAGCTCAATCCTTGCTTTTGATCGCTACACGATCAGCCGCCTTAGCTGCTATTTTTGATGCCACTCCTGAATTAAAAACAGCAAGATCAGTCATTTCCGGCATTCAGATCGGCTTTACCCTCCACTCTACTTTCACCTCATTCGAAAAAATCTACGAAACATTTAAGAAAAAAGGCGTCAAAGGATCAGAGCGGTTGATCGGTGCATTAGAAACTGCTGCAGCAACGATACGAATTTCAACAGGAGCCATTGGCATCACAAGAACCTTATCATCGTTTAAACTATTTGATTTGGAAGTGCTGTCTAGCTCTCTTGGTAATATTCCTGTAGCCCAAACGTTAGGGCACGCTTCATCGATCCTTTCAATCGTTACATTGTCGATCCAAATTTCAATCGACTCAATCAAAATCTATGAACGAAGCAAAAAAATCGACAAACTAAAAGACAAAGCCATTTTATGGACACAGCCTTTAGATCTTAACCTTGTACAAAAAAAAATCACAAAACGTACGGAAGAACATGATGCCTTAGTGTCTAAAACAGAAGCTCTTTCTAATGAGGTACTGGATATCCAGAGCCAAAAAGCCACCGCCACTGCAAAATATCGTGAACAAAAGACAAGACATAAACAGAAAAAAGGTTTTGGAAGATTGATGTCCTGGCAAAAGCTTCGATCTAAAAAAAGGTCTGTAAAAAAACTAAAGGTCAAGGAGCTCTCACTTGCCAAAACATTAGATCAAGCCAGAACCTGTGAGTCCGACTCTCTTCAAGAGCTTACGTCCTGGAATAAAATTCAGGCTAAATGGGACCACTTTAGTGATGAGGACAATCAAGCCCTTGCTAAATTTCAGGCAGATAAAACAGCCAAATGGAAAGGAAGAACAAAAAGTTTGAAAATAGAGCAAATTAAAGCTGGTGTGGGCCTGGGATTGAAAATAGTTGGGCTTGCTTTGGCAATTACTGCACTCGTTTTTAGCATGACAGGCTTTGGCCTGGTCCCAGTACTTGCTAGCATGGCAGCTCTTAGCTTAACTCTCGCTGTCACTAATCTTGGATTTGCCCTCTTTAGAAGGCACACCTCCCAAAAGATTATGAAAGAGGTGCCGGTGCCGGTTTTAAACTGAACGGGACTTCAGTTTTGCAACTTCAAGATCTATCTCGGCATCCTCAATCCTGCGGAATAATATTTCTGGGGTGCCGAGAATTTGCCCAGCTGGGATCTGAGATAGAGCAATCTTCTCCCAGCCTTCAGATTCAATCGTCGTTTGAAAGCCCAATTGCTTCCAGATCTTATCAGAAGTAGTAGGAATGAGCGGATAAGCAAGCAATGCAACTGTTTTAATGCATTCGATCGAAAGGGCCACTGTCGTTTCCATTGCAGCACGTCTCATCGGATCTTTGGCATCTTTCCACGGCTTCTTCAAATCAAAATAAACATTCCCAGCTTGCGCAGCTTCCATTAAAATTTGACTTGCCCGTCTCAGTTTAAATTGAGAATAGGCCTCTTTTGCCTCCTCAGTCAACCTTCTCAAGGTCTCAAGCAATTCCATATCAAC
>CAYMKD010000231.1:0-1587 GCA_964390435.1 uncultured Pseudobdellovibrionaceae bacterium
GCCATGTATATAAAGTATGGATTTAAGCCGTCACCTAATGGCAATTTAGTCCCAAGATGTGACCAAGCCTATGAACTTGAATTAACCTAGACCACAGTGATTTGTGAGCAAAATAAATAATTTTCTATTTGTTTTAGTAACAATTCTTGGCCTCCTATAAATTCGTTTATAATAACTAGTACGCGTCACTTTTTTTCATTTTAAGTTTTTAAAATTGAGAGTTAAAATTACCTTTCACTAAGGAGTTTTTATGCAAAAAATAAATCCCTGCCTTTGGTTTAACGACCAAGCAGAAGAAGCCACAAAATTTTATACATCTTTATTTAAAAACTCAGAAGTTGGCAAAATTGCCAGATACAGTGATACAGGCGGTAAAGTTTCTGGTCAAAAAAAAGACACTGTAATGACTGTGGAGTTTGAGCTTGAGGGTCAGACTATTTTGGCTCTTAATGGTGGCCCCACTTTTAAATTTACCCCCGCCTTGTCACTCTTTGTCTGGCGTAAAACTGAAAAAGATATTGATGAGTTATGGGAAAAGCTCTCAGCCGGAGGAGAGGTTCGCATGGGATTAGACAAATACCCTTGGGCGCCTAAATATGGCTGGACAACCGATAAGTATGGTGTTGATTGGCAATTGATGCTTTCTGATAATGAACCTAAAATTGCTCCTGCATTTTTGTTTGTAGAAAAGCTCTTTGGCAAAGGCGAAGAGGCTATTAATTTTTATATGTCTTTATTTAATAATTCTAAAATTAAGTTTATTGCCAGAGATGAATCCACAAAAACCATACTTCATTGTGTGTTTAGCTTAGATGGACAAGATTTTGTTCTTATGGAGGGCCCAGGCACCCATTCTTTTACTTTTTCTCATGCTTTTTCACTCATTGTTAACTGCGATACACAAGAAGAGATTGATGACTACTGGCAAAATCTCTCGGCCGGAGGCTCTACTGAGCAATGCGGTTGGCTTAAAGATAAATACGGCGTTTCTTGGCAAATTGTACCATCAGTCTTAGGAGAACTCATGAATGATCCTATTAAATCTGATCATGTCATGAAAGCCCTGGTGCAAATGACAAAGCCAGATATCGCAAAAATTGTGGAAGCTTATGAGTAAACAACTTACTTTAAGATCTTTTTAATTTTGCAAACTCATTTATAACAGTTCGGACTCTTGCTGAGGATTTATCACCAGCGAGGGTCACAATAAAAATCTGACTTAAAATTTCTTTGTTTGGATTCAGGTTTACAACTTCTACATTATGTTTTTTTAATTCAAAAGTAAGAACATGCTTAGGAATAACTGAAAACCCCATGCCATTGCTCAACATAGTTGCGGCACCATGAAGACTATTAATTTCGCCAGCAATTATTAAGCTCTCAAAATTCAAAGTGCGCTTTTTAGGCGCCACAGATCTCTTCCATATTTCAAATATATTAGACATCCCTGGGTAACTCACAAAAGGCAATTCATGTATATTACTAAGAGTGGGTTTGTATTCTTTTATTAAGCTCGGATGCGCAACAAGTACATACTCTTCTGCGGCAAATAATTCTTGAGAAAGGGCTGGGTTAGAGCTTTTTTGC
>CAYMKD010000231.1:1597-4212 GCA_964390435.1 uncultured Pseudobdellovibrionaceae bacterium
AATCCAAAATCAATTTCTCTATTTATAAGCATATGACTAACATCTTCATTAGAACAAAGAGTCACTCGAAGTGTGACTTCTTTAAAATTCTTCCTTGCTTTTAATAGCAAATCAAAATGAGGTGTAAATAGACAGCTATGTGGCATGGCATAGCGCACAAGCCCACTGACTTTTTTTTGGCTCACTCCTAATTTTTCGAAAAGCTCATCTAAATCATCTTGTTGTTGCTCAATGTAATCCAACAATAACTGCCCTGCCTCTGTAAGAGATATGCTTTTATTAACCCGCAAAAATAGTGCTTGTCCTACTTGCTCTTCAAGTTTAGCAATTTTTTGGCTCACTCCAGACTGAGTCATAGCAGCTTTTTCTGCAGCTTTTGTGAAGTTTAACTCTCGAGCTGCATATAAAAAAGCTTTAAAGAGAGAACTATCTAATTCATTAAAACGTCCACCATCTATCATAGATCATAATGATAGTGATAATAACGAATAATTTCAATAATGATTCTCTTTTGTGTAAATACTCGCCAGCAACTTAAAATTAAAAAGGAGATCTCAATGAAAAAGATTCTAATGTGCTTAAGTATAATTCTTACAGCAGCTGTCACCCATGCACATGCTAATAAAGTAATTGCTAAAACGCTTGTTCAAGCATTAATGGAATAATTCTTTACAAAAAAAATATAAACACCTAATTAACCCTAAATAAAATAAAGGAAATCACATGAAAACATTAAGAACCCTTGCATTTACATTCTTACTTATTTTTACTCAACTCGCTCTAGCTGCTTCAGATGCCGGATACTTTAGAGTTTGGCAGGGATTTAAGCTCCCTCATCTTAGCAACTCTGCGTTTAATAATAGTTTACCAAGTTTTATGAACACAACGGTCTCTCTGTATGGAGAGGTTTTAAATCAATACCTTGTCGCTGTCCCACCAAGTTATAAACCTGATTTTATACCTGACGAATTTGCTTTAATTGCTCTTACTGACGAAACTTCTTATAGAGAAATTAGAGCCACTCCTGAAGGGCAAGCCTATGGTGAATCACATTGGCAACTTTTTGATAAATCAATATCAAAAAGCTTACCTCTAAGTGTGGATATCCCAGATACCCTAGAATCTAATCAATCTTATAATTTAATAAGCGAACCTACTGATTGGACTAAAGGAGTTACAACATTTTACTTAGGACTGCGCAAATCTAATTTACCAGCTAATTTGTTCTTAAAATATTTAAGTGATCATGTGCAGCTGGCGACTCTTTTTTTAAAACCAATGGGGTTACGCGGTTATATTGTGATTGCTAACGATAATTATGAAGCTGCTTATATGAATTGGGAGTCTGAAGAGGCAATGAATCAAGCTTTTAGTTCTGAGGATGGAAAGCTCTTAGCTGCAGATGCTGCTTCTATTATGGACACTCTGCAATGGAGCCCAAATAGCTATTTCAATGGCTTTAATGTAAGTTCAGATATGTTTTATAAAACAAAAGGAAACTAAATGATTAAAATCTATGGGTCGCCTAAATCAAGTGCTGGAAGATGTTTTTGGTTACTTGAAGAGTTGAACTTAAAATATGAGCGCATGCCCATAGACATGAGAGCTAAAGAGCACAAAAGTGAAAACTTTTTAAAGCTCAATCCTAATGGCAAAGTTCCCTGCCTAATAGATGATCAATTCGTTATTTGGGAATCCATGGCTATTAATAATTACCTAGTTGATAAATACAAAAGCCCCCTGCAAGGAGCAACTCCAGAAGACAGGGGTCTTATTTCTCAGTGGAGTTTTTGGGCTATTTTAGAACTGCAAAAACCTCTTATTGAAGCCTTCATTCAAAAAGTTTTTGTACCTGAAGATAGACGAGATCAACTTGTTATTGATAATGCTATAAATACAACTAAGCCTTTACTTGCACTTTTAGACAAATACCTACAAAACAGAAAATACATGGTAGGTAATAACTTTTCACTAGCTGATTTAAATGTGGCCTCTGTAGTTAACTTAACTTCTGCTATCGAAATGGATATAAAATCTTGTACTAATGTTAGCAGTTGGGCGCAGAGTTGCCAAGATCGCCCTGCCTTTCAAAAAGTCATGCAATTAAATTAAATCCCAATATATGACCCCTCGGGTTATGAAATCGAAGTTGTTTTATGGGATAGTCAGGTTAGATTTAAAAGTCAGGAGAATGCGAATGAACGTAACTAAATTGTTATCTACAGCTTACTTAATGTGTTTTTTACTTGTAACTCAATATGCGGTTGCCAATAACACCGCCAAAAAGTCCAGCGATACATCTTTAACTGTAAAGTTAAAAGAAATGGCAGATAAATCTAAAGGCAAGGGGCCTTCAGAAAAACAAAAAATTATGGAGGGAGCTCTAGAGCAGCTTCGAAAATCTCACATTATTGATCATGCCCTTAAACTTAAAGGCACAATGCCTGACTTTTCTCTACCAAATGTTGATAAAAAAATTATTAACTCAAAAGAGCTATTAAAAAAAGGCCCCATCGTGGTCGTTTTTTATCGTGGCGGCTGGTGCCCTTATTGCAACTTACAATTGCATGATTTACAGAAACATTTGCCAGAGATTCAAGCTCTCGGAGCTGAGT
>CAYMKD010000231.1:4222-4761 GCA_964390435.1 uncultured Pseudobdellovibrionaceae bacterium
CAACCGCTGAAAAAGATAAGCTCAGTTTTTATGTTCTGAGTGATGTAGGCAATAAAGTCGCAAAACAATTTGGTTTAGTTTATAAACTTCCGGAGGATCTAAAGGAAGTTTATAAAGACTTCGGCATTGATTTAGAAAAATCAAATGCCACAAAAGACTGGGAGCTACCACTTAGCGCCACCTACATTATCACTCCAGATCATAAAGTGGCCTACGCCTTTTTAGATGTAGACTACAAAAAGAGAGCTGAAACTACAGATTTAATTAAAATTTTAGAAAAATTAAAAAAGGAAAACTGAGTCTACTTGGTTTTTGATTTCCTAATATATTTATAAATTACTTTATTATATGTAAAATTGCGAGTTCCGGCTTGGCATGCAGCTTGCCTTTTTGCAAGCAAGTGCCAGACGTTATGTGTGAGCCATTTTACATATAATAAAGTAATTTATAAATATATTAGGAAATCAAAAGTCTCATATTAATTACGAAGCTTTCTGCCGCAATCAAAACAATAGGTATTACGATCTTTGCGTCGAATT
>CAYMKD010000232.1:0-4760 GCA_964390435.1 uncultured Pseudobdellovibrionaceae bacterium
ATGTCCACGAGCGCGAAGCGATCGGGCGAGTTCCACAAGCTGGCGTTCAGTACCCATACGCATTGCCTAATTTCATCGCGACTCAGAGATCGGCCACGTTCCTTAGCTTTTTTGGAAACAAATCGAACGCAATTGTCCATAACAATTACGGCTCCATCAATAATGATTCCGAAATCTAGTGCTCCTAAGCTCATTAGGTTTCCAGAAACATTAAAATATCTCATAAGTATAAAAGTTGTTAGGAGTGATAGGGGAATAGTAATGGCCGTAATTATTGCGACTCTAAAATTTCCAATAATAATCAAAAGAATTAGGGCTACTAAGAACGCGCCAAAAAGTAGGTTTTTCTTAACGGTACCAAGTGTGCTGTTTACTAGATCCGACCTATTGTAGAGAGTCTCAAGTTTTACCCAATCAGGTATACTTTTTCTGATTTCTTTTATTTTGTCCTCAATATCAAGGGAAACTGTTCGACTGTTCTCACCAAGAAGCATAAGAGCGGTTCCTATAATGCTCTCCTGCCCATTGACGAGAGCGGCTCCTGTTCGCAGTTCTCGATCAAGAGATACCTCGGCAATATCGCCAACAGTGACGGTCTTGAAATTGGGTAGCTTCTTAATAACAATAGCTTCGATATCTTTAGGGGAGCGAACCAAACCTGTAGCCTGAATCAGTAGTTGCTCTGCCGTCTGTTGAATGTATCCGCCACCAGTATTGCGGTTATTCTTTTCAATGGCTTCTACCACTTCGTGCAAGTGAATACCGTATTTTGATAATTCTTCTAATCGGGGCTTTACAAAATATTGCTTTTCATATCCACCAATTGCATTAACCTCAGCAACACCCTTAACAGTGAGAAGTCGTGGCTTTATTAGCCACTCATTGATAGCTCTTAGTTCCATAAGCTGCTCAAGTCTTTTCTGACCATGAGCCTCTTGCTTTGCTTCAAGAGCATAAAAGTAGATTTCACCTAGTCCTGTTGTAATTGGCCCCAACTTTGGTTGAACACCGCCAGGCAGGTCGTCCTTTATTGATTGAAGCTTTTCAGAAACCAACTGCCGTGCTCGATAAATATCAGTTCCTTCCTCAAAAATAATAGTGACCTGAGAAAGGCCGAATCGAGAAATCGAACGAATCTCATCGACATTTGGAATACCCCCCATTTCACTTTCTACGGGATAAGTTATAAATTTTTCTATTTCTTCAGGGATAAGGCCTTCGACGGCTGTATTGATTTGAACTTGCACGTTAGTGATGTCGGGTACGGCATCAATTGGAAGCGTTTGAAACGACATCCATCCGGCAAAAATCGCTACAAGCGTTAGAGTAAAGGTTAGTCCCTTATTGTAAATTGCTGTCTTAATAAATTTGTTTAACATGAATTAACTCCTTAGTGGGCGTGGCCTTTACCACCTTGGCCCGAGGCCTGTAGGTGAGCAACTCTTAACAATGGAACTCCTGAGTGGGCGATTTGCATTCCCTTGCGAAGTTTTGGTGATTCAATTGCAACATACTCTTTAGTGTGAGTGACTTTCTTTAGCTCGATAAGCTCAAACCATTCATCCTGTTTAACAAAAACGCCTAAATGGCCCTGATATCTAACCAAAGCTTCACTGGGAATTCTAAAAACTGTTCCGCTTACTGATTCAAGAGGTTGAGTTTTTATACCCAACAATTTCTCAGACTCTTTTGAAAGCTTGAACTTTTCGCCTTCATTATAAACAGCTGTAAGAGCCTTTCCTTCGCCAAAGGCTTCTTCTCCATGCTCATCTCCATGATCATGAGACCCTTTTTTTTCATGTTTATCATGGCCATGCTTATCTTCGTTATCCTCATCATGATCATCGTGTTCTTCACCTTCGTCGTGGTCATGCTCTTCATCTTTGTGGTCCTTTGATTTAGCATGTGCCTCTTGCTTCTCGTGATCGTGATCGTGTTCTGACTCACCCATTGAAACATTTGAAAAAAAGCTCAGAGCTAGAATAGTTAATATAACAAATATTTTTTTCATGAATTAAATCTCCTCTTTCAGCAGCGATCCTTTAAGCGAATACAGGCGCCATAGGGCATCTATGGCTTTGAGTTCGTGCTCGTGTAATCCCTCGTAAAACTCAACAACTTCTCGATGCATTTCAATGACAAGAGCTGAATTGACAACACCTCTATTTAAAAGTGTATGAAGGTTTTTATGACGTTTTTGAATGTTGGCGCGCTTGACAGATTTTTGAACTATTCTGGATGACGAAAGATATGAACTCAACAGAAAAGTTTTATACTGTTCTAGCCGATCGGTGATCATTTTTTTTTGCAACTCAGCTTTCTGCAACTGGCTTGAGGCTTTTGCTCGACCTCCACCATTGAGATTTAAAATTGGCAGAGGCATGCTTAGCGCCACTCCGAATGTTGATTCATTTACGTTTCCAGTAGTTTGTTCAAACTTAGGACCAATTGAAAGATTGGGCCAAGATTCTGATTTTGCTAAACCATACTTAGCTGATGCTAGATCCACTTCTTTATTTAAGGTCTTTCGGGTGGAATCTTTTATCTCGTCGACACTAATTTGAGGCCAGTCAGATCGGAGTTTGGGCAAATATCTTTCGTCTAAGCTAAAATCTTTTCCCAGAATTGCTTGAAATTGACTGACGAGCTGACCCTTCTCTTGAATTAAAGATTCTCTTTTTAACTCCGTTTCCTGTTCTGCGATTTCAAAAACGGAAGCCGAAACAGATTGCTCGGGGTTGAGTTTACCTAACTTTTTGTACTGACGTTGTATTCCTCTAAATGTCTCTAGATTTTCATTAGCAAGTTCAAGCTCAGTATGTATTTGCCGTAATCTATAAATTTTAACGGCAAATTCTCTGGCAGCTTCTTCCAATTCTGCAAGGTGTTTTATTTCAGAAAGATCTTTTTCAGCGATGGCCACCTGTTCTCTTGATCCACGCTTTCCACCCAACTCAAAAGTATGTAATAAAGTGGCTTCGCTTGTAGTGCCTCCTGCTTTATTGTTTTTAGTTTCAATCCCAAGTTCAGGATTAGGCATCTGTAGGGCTTCGGAAATTGCATTGGAATGAACTTTAACGTCCACCTCTTGAATCTTTACTTCTGGTTTGTTTTTGACTAGGCACCAAAATAATTTGTTCTTGTCGCTAGGTTTTTGACAGGAGGAGGTTGTGACCCCCTCCTCTGCAAAAACAAAGTGTGACAAAAGCATAGTTATAATACCTATAAACAGCTTATGCCTCATTTGGTCCTCCTTATGGACGTTCTCTCACGTGATTAGAGTGATCGTGAGAAGGTTTGTTATTAGAGCTTTCACACTTTTTGTCAGAATTTTTGGCACAATTAGGTTCGCGCTTTGTTTGCGATGTTGCACATGCACTCAAACTCAAAGCTAAAAGGCAAATTGAGATAATCGACTTCATAAAGTCCTCCCTTTTTTCAAAATATTAAGTTTTAGAAATTAGTTATGCGCTTTTACGCAATAGACTTAGGAGGTCTTCTGATCCCAAAGATAGGGCTATTGGGTACACTCTGGCGGTATTCACAGAATTGCGCTTTGGGGGCTGGTGGTATAGATGGCATTCGCTCGCCTACGATAACACCGCAATGCCCGAGGTGACAGGTGTGTTCGGGGCAACTCTCTGGGCAATCGTTGTGATGGTGTGAATCTTGATTGTGTTCAATGCTAAAAGTTTGATCGGTTGCATTTCTAGTGGCTTGTGATGTTTCAGCCGATATTTCAATTTCATTATGAGAATCAAATGCCATTGCCTGCCCATCAATCCAGGGGTCGGCAACTATGGAGAAGGTGAAATAAACAAATAGGAGAATTCTCATCGGAACCTAACCTATCAAATTTAGAGGGAATATCAAATTATTTTTGAACAGCTCTTTGGTAAATTACAAATGGCCATGTGCATTGAGGCGGCTTGATGGTTCTTCATTTGATTTTCCACAGTTTATAGGTGCATCTTAAGAAAGAACTTTTCAGATGAAAATTTCTAAGGATTCTCTTCTTCCAAAGATTTTAAACTTTCCTCTACCCATGCTTGAATGATTTTTTTTTCATTTTCAGTAACTCCCGAAGACCAATGCATAACCTTGTATCTCAAGGGAGGCATTTCATTTTTCTTAATAGTTTCTGCTATTGCTTCTAAATCTTCTTTTGGTGTTCCATGTCCTTTAAAAGGAAAACCCTCGCGGATGTCTAAGTGCTTCTTTGCCTCATTCATGTCGTCATTCATAATTTGATTAACGATGGGTAGTGCATGATACCATGGAAGCTTCCTTGGTTCTCCATGGCAATCCATGCATTTCGCTTTAAATATGCCAGCAACGTCCTTTTGATAAGCTTCATTGATCACCTCTACTTGAACGTCGCTTGTTTCAACGACTTCTTTTTTGTGCTTGGAGTGATCGGCTCCTTGGTGAGCGCTACTCAAAGAAATGAATAACATAACAACAATTAGTTTTTCCATTTTGTGGAAGCCCCCAGCCTGAGTGCGTTTGCAATAACAGAAACAGAACTTAGACTCATAGCTGCGGCCGCAAACATCGGGCTCAATAATACTCCGAAAAATGGATAAAAAACTCCAGCCGCAATGGGCACTCCTAATCCATTATAAACAAAGGCAAAGAAGAGGTTTTGTTTAATATTTTTAATAGTCATTTGGCTGACTTCTCTGGCTCTTACAATTCCTCTTAAATCTCCTTTAACTAAAGTCACACCAGCGCTCTCCATAGCCACATCAGTGCCAGTA
>CAYMKD010000233.1:0-4752 GCA_964390435.1 uncultured Pseudobdellovibrionaceae bacterium
CTCTTCAAGCCGCTGTGTTTTAGATTTATTTATGCTGTCATTAATATTTTTTTTGTAAGCCTCAAGCCAGTTTGTGTGTTCGGTTGAGAACTTTAATGAAAATTTATCAGCAAAAGCCAATGTACTGAGTTGCTCTCCTTCGGTAGCACCTTGTACAATGCTGGAAATAACCACAGCAGGAAGTGGTGATTGAATTTCAGATACAGCCGCAGCAAGTAGAGCCCAAGGCATCTCTTTGGCATCAGCAAATCGCTTAAGAGAAAACTCTATTAAGCTTGCATAAAAGCCGCCCTTATAAAGAAAAGCAGCAATTGCATAAAAATCTTCAAAACTAAGAGGTTTCTTTTCCCAGTTTTTAATAAGCTCATCAGCAACTAAATCACTATGTTCAACGCGATTTAGTAAGCTTCTTATTGAAAGTTCAATGGCGCTTGACACAAGGCTCCCGGGACAAGAGGTTAACCACCTTTATTTTCCAGGAAAGCTCAGTATTTGTGGAGACTTAACTTAGGGCATTAGCCCTAAGGGCTGGGCCAATAAATTAATCATTAACTCGGGCTACATATTGGCTGGTGCTTGTATCGATTCTAAGTACATCGCCTTCATTTATATGCAGGGGAACGTGTACAATAAGTCCTGTTTCCATAGTAGCTGGTTTGCTTCCGCCAGTAACGGTGTTGCCCTTTAGTCCAGGGTCTGTGCGCACCACTTTGAGTTGAACAGCTTTTGGAACTTCTACTCCACAGGGTTTTTCATTAAAAATCATAATTTGTACAACAAGATTTTCTGTCAGAAAATTTGCAGCATCACCAATTTCTGCGGGCATAATACAAAGTTGCTCGTAGTTAGTTTGATCCATAAAGTTAAAGCCCGTTTCATCGCGGTACAAAAAAGTCATTTCTTTAAACTCAACATTAGGAATTTCAAATTTCTCACCTGATTTGAATGTTCTCTCAAGATTGCTTCCGCTGAGTAAGTTTCTTAGTTTTGTTCTAGTAAACTGGTTGCCTTTGCCAGGTTTTACGTGTTGGAAATCTACTATTGTGTAGGGCTGTCCATCAATAAGCAGTTTTAATCCTTTTTTGAAATCCGACGTTTCATGCATAAAATACCTCTTCGATAAGCCTTATTTGTGCCAACAATATAATCGGAACAAGGGGCGGTTGGTCAACTACAATGCAAAAATAGGAGTCTATGTTAGAAAGTGGTTTTGTTCTATGGTTAGTAGCGATGCTTTATTTTGTATAATAAATCTTCTAAGAGTTGTTTTTTTTGTTGTTGAACGACCTCAATTCGCGAGCCTAAGGGGTGGAGTGTCGGAGGATCTTCATCTTCGGACTTGCGCGGGTCGAGATTTAACATATCCAGTCGCGACATAATTTCTGGAGTTAGGCCAAATTCTTGTTGAGCTTGTTTTAAACAATGCTCAGCTCTTTCGAGATCATTTCTAACAATATAGGCATCAGCAAGCGATAAAAAACGCTCTAACCATGGAATAGGTTTTGGATTATTTTCTTCAGAGTTTTGAGTGGGCTGAATTTGCTTGGGCTCTTCTGGAATTTGCAATGGAGCAAGTTTAAATATATCCTCATCGTATTCATCTGCAGTAATGCTCTCGAGTTTGCGTATGGTTCGTTCAGCTTTTGTATCTTGAGGATTTAAAAAAAGTAAGAGTTTATAACTTTTTAGAGCTTCTTTAGGCTTCCTAAGTTGAACTTGAGTTTCTGCGAGTAAATGCAAGGCCAAGTGATTTTCAGGATTAAGTTCAACGGCTTTTTGTAAGTGAAAAAGGGCTTTTTGAGGCTCTTTTTTATCTAGAAGTATTTTTGCTAGTGCCACGTAACCACTTGTGAAATCTGGATGAGCTTGCACGCCATTGAGAGCAATTTTTAAAGCTTCATCTAGGCGACCTTCCCGGCGCAAACTTTCTGCTAACGGCGCAAAAATTTTTGATTGCGGGTCGCGTCGGTAAATTTCCATTGAGCGTTCTATGAACGAAGAGTTTGTTTGCGACATTGATCTGATCATGGCATTTTGAAGGCTAGTTTTCAAGGAGGAGGAGCTTTGTCAGTAATATTGGGCTTGGATCCTGGGTCACGTTGTACGGGTTTTGGCATTGTGCGCCGAGAAGCAGATCAAATATCTCATGTGGGACATGGGGTCATTAAATTACCTACAGGTGAGTGTTTTTCAGAACGATTAAAAATTCTTGGGCAGGCTCTTCGCCAGGTTATTGATAAGTATCAACCTCAAGTCATTGTTGTTGAAAAGGTATTTTTTGGTGTTAATGCAGACAGCGCATTTAAGCTTGGACAGGCAAGGGGGGTTTGTTTGTATGAAGCTGCGCTTCATAAAGCTCAAATTTATGAGTATGCAGCTAAAGTGATTAAAAAAGGAATTGTTGGTAATGGTTCTGCAAATAAAGAACAGGTGCAAGCAGTGCTAAAAGCATGGTTTAACTTAAAGGCAATTGATTTTTTAGATGCTTCAGATGCTTTAGCATTAGCATGTTATCATGGAACACAAAGTGAGATTATGGCTCGTTTAGAAGGAGCAGATTTATGATTGCATGGCTTGAAGGGCAAGTTAAAGGGCGTAGTGGAGAGTCTATTATTCTAAATGTTCATGGTGTTGGTTATGAGGTGAGTTGTCCGCTCCCTTCTTTACTTGAGCTGATCTCCTGTATTGGTGAAAAAGTTCAGCTGTGGATTTATACTCATGTACGAGAGGATTCTTTACAGCTGTATGGGTTTATTCGTGAGTCTGAGAGACAGTTTTTCTTAAGCCTGCTTAAAATTAACGGTGTTGGTCCTAAAATGGCTTTAAATATTCTCTCTGGAGAAAACATAGATAAAATTAAATCCCTGATTGCTGCAGGTGATGTGCAAGGGCTTACTAAGCTTCCTAAGGTAGGCAAAAAAACAGCTGAACAAATGATTTTAACTCTTAAAGGAGAGTTGGCTCAACATGTTGACTTGCAAGCTCCAGCACAAACTCAAAGAGAAATCTTATCAGCGCTTGTTAATCTTGGCTATAAACAGGTGAGTGCTGAGAAAGTTGTCGGCGGGTTGTCTCAACAAATTAGTTTTGAAGAGGGGCTAAGGCAAAGTTTGCAAAGTTTATCTCAAGCAGGAGGTTCTGTATGAATCCTATTTTAGAAGCTGAACCACAAATTGAAGAGCGTTCTTGGGAGAATACTTTAAGGCCTCACTCTTTTGATGAGTTCCCAGGGCAAGATATTGTTAAAGAGAAATTAAAAATTTTTGTTGCTGCGGCAAAAGGGAGAGGTGAGCCTTTAGACCATGTTCTTTTAAGTGGTCCTCCGGGGCTAGGTAAAACAACTCTTGCAAAAATCCTAGCAGAAGCTATGGGGGTTGAATACCGAGGGGCTTCTGCTCCAGCTTTAGAGAAAAAAGGGGATCTTGCTGCATTATTAACAAGTCTTAAGCCATTTTCCCTTCTTTTTATTGATGAAATTCATCGTCTCAGTCGTGCATTGGAAGAGTACTTGTATACAGCTATGGAAGATTACTATTTAGATATAGTTACTGGGGATGGTCTTGGATCTCGCACAATGAAATTTAAACTCCCACCTTTTACATTAGTGGCGGCAACGACAAGATCCGGACTTTTAAATGCTCCATTTAGAGATCGCTTTGGAATTACAGAGCGTCTTATGTTTTATGATCGAAGTTCGCTTGAAACTATTTTAATGCGGTCTTCAAAACTTTTAAATATTGAGTTAGCGGGAGAAGGAGCCCATGAAATTGCAAGGCGAGCCCGAGGAACACCGAGAATTGCCAATCGTCTTTTAAAACGAGTCAGAGACTTTGCTCAAGTGGATGGACATCGAATAATTAGTAGTGCGCAAGCTACAAAGGCCCTTGATCAATTAGGTGTGGATCAATTAGGACTTGATGAAATGGATCGACGAATTCTCACCGTGATAAGTGAAAAGTTTGCTGGTGGCCCCGTAGGAATTGAGACTATGGCGGCAGCTTTGAGCGAAGAAAAGGGCACTCTTGAAGAGGTGTATGAGCCATTCTTACTACAAGAGGGGTTCTTGCAGAAAACCCCTCGTGGCCGTGTGCTTACTGAAATTGCACGAAAACACTTGGATACGATGGGGTTTGTATAAGAGCGCTCAATGTGATTTCTTATAAATACCTAAACCATAAATCAAAGAGTAAGTGCAGGCGGCCATCTTTGGTTTTAACCACTGATTTAAAAAGAGTTTCATTGCCGTATTGATCTACTTCTTTAAAGTTTGGATCAAAATTTAAATCTATAAGTTCAATATTAGCATCTTCAAGACTCTGGAGTTCTCGCTTTTGTGCTTTGCCATCAAAATTAAGATCTGACCAGAGTTTAAGTTGGTAGTAAATTTCATCTCTAGCAGAAATGTAACCGTCGGCTTTGCCAACTATTTTTCTTCCAGTAGCGTCTTTGCCATCATATTTTGCAAGAGCTGCGTAGCCATCAGTTGCAAATTTACCATCAGGGCCTAAAGTATTATCTCCGAACATTTCATTAATGCCGTTCACTTCTCCTTGTGGATTAGGCTTAACGATAAACTTATAATCAGTATTGCGAACTGAAGATATTTGTCTTTTTTGATGGGCTACTGGTTTTGAGTTAAGCCCTAAAATATCAAAAAGAATTCCCTCTGTAATTTTTGAAAGATCTAAACCAAAATTTGAACTTTCTCTATCTGAACTTAAGTGTACAATGAGAGGCGATGAAGTTCGGCTA
>CAYMKD010000234.1:0-4746 GCA_964390435.1 uncultured Pseudobdellovibrionaceae bacterium
ATCTGCTATCGATAGTACATACATCCAAGTGCGCAGTAAAAGTCCTGTAGTTTTTGAAGACTGTAGTATTCAAGAGTATTTTATAAGAGGGTTAGATCCCATTACCAAAACGGAGCGCGAAGTCAGGTTTAAAACCTATGAAAAATCTAGAAAACCTTTACCCGGAATAATTATTCTACCTCCAAATCGAGGAGTTTCTCCTTTAGATGAGGGGTTTGCGAGAAGCTTTTGCAAAAGAAATTTCCGCGTTGTGACTGTACGTGGCTGGGATTTCGAAGATGAGTGGAGTTTAGATTTAAAACTTCATGATAGATACAATCTGCGTCTTTTATCTGCCACTCACGATATTATAGAGGTGATGCGGCGATTGGGCTCAACCAAGCTTGGAATTATGGGGATGAGTGGTGGAGCTGTGAATGCGGCTTTAGTTTTAAATATTGAGCCGAAAATTCTCGCAGGTGCAATTATTATGGGAGGCGGCGATTATCCAGAAATGATTGCTCGTACTTCTCAAAACTATTTAACTGCATTAAAAAAAGAGAGGTTCAAAAAATTCAAATATAAATCTCTTCAAGAATATATCGAAGCCCTTCGAAACAGTCTTTTAATTGATAATCTAGATTTTGCTGGCTACACCGGGCCTAAGAAGATTTTTATGGTTATGGCAATGGAAGATGATGTTGTGCCTACTCTAAGTCAGCGGAAGCTTAAAAATGTTTTGCAACCAGAAAAGGTTTTGATTTTCCATTCTGGTCATATTCCTGCAATTTTAAGCATATACTTTGATCATCATGCTGAAACGATTGATTTTTTCGCGCAAGCTTTAAACCAGCAAAAGTAATTTAATTAATAATGATCCCTGCCTGCATATAAACTGGGAAGTTATTCAGGTAGGATATTACATTATTCTGGATGAATTCGGCGCGGCACTCTTGAAGAGTAATCGCATTGACCCGTGAATTCATGTTCAACGGCTCTTTCCGCAGGAGCTTGAGCTAAAAATCTTCTTATGCCGGGAACATTTACATCAACCATATGTTGTAAGTCGTTTTGCCCTGGTGAATGGGTTCTGCCTAATTCAAACAATAAAGACCATGCCCCATGTTTCCAGAACGCATAATCTTCATAGGTCCCATCTGCAGCGTAAAGGGCTTCTGTTGAGTTACCAACGAGGTAACCACTTTCTTGAGTGGCCATATTACCAAGAGCAATAAATTCATCATCATAAGGAGTGCTTGTATCTCTGGTTGAAATTCCCCATGGATATAAAACTCCAGGTAGATAAGTATGTAGAGTGGCAGAGACAACAATATTTTTTTCTGCAATAAAATCAGCTAAAGCTTTAGTTGATTTTAGTCTAAAGGTAGTGCCCGAACGGCAAGGCCCTGGGTAGTCACGATTAGAGTCATAGGTTCTGTATCCCAAAGTTTCTTCGCGTTGGCCTTTGTTGTAGCCGCTGATATTTAAAACAGGAATAAGGTAAACAGTTCGGCCCTCGATGGGCTCTTGGGCTAGAGATTCTGCCAAACCTAAAGCAACGGTTGTGGATCCATATTCATTTCCATGATGAGTCGCAACAACTAAAGTTGGGACTTCGCCATGGCCAATTTTTAAAGCGTAAATAGGTTGGTTCGAATCAGATATCCCAATGTTTATGAGTTCAGTGGTCTGTGGATTTTGATCACTAAGAGTTTTGATGTAGTTAACTACATCCTCGTAGGGAGTTGAAGTCAGCGGCGAAATAAGAAATAAAGATAAAATAAAATTAAGCATGAAAATATTATGAAGAGGCCCTAAAGCCCGGTCAAATATTAAAAAAATTCAAATTAATAAAAGTAGAATTGCTGAGGCTGGCCATAAGCCAGCTCAACATAAAGATATAAGAATTAATTTTTTTCTAAGCAAAAGCCAGGGGCACCGCCAACAAGTGCCGATCTTGCTAAAAGATCACCAGAGTCATTAAAAAACTCAATATATATAAACACAGAACCCCAATCGTGCATGGCTGATTTGTAGGCCTTTATGTGTTTTGCTGAGGGCTTTACTTTCTCAAGCGTATTCAAATATCTGTCTACTTCAGGACCGGAATAGTTAAACTCTTCAAGCGATGATTTTAGATCATCAAAGAACTCAAAGAAATAAGAATCTGATGTAATATCTGATTCAGAATAATCAACAGACTCTGTGCCAAAATTACTATCTCCAGAAGGTGAAGTCATTTTTCCATAGAGTTTGCCATTTTTTTCAGTAATCTCAATCTTGTAAATATCAATAAAAAGCTCTTCCATTGGTAAGAGAAGTTCCAAGTCACAACTTTTAAGAGTTTTGGCTTGGGCAAAAGAAGTTAGTAATAAGGATGAGATGAGAACTAAAGCAAATTTAAATAGATTCATTATTCCTCCGTTAATTCGTTAATGAGATCACTTTTCACATGAATACCTAGCATGGCCGGTGGGTAGTTCAAAGAGTTCAAAAAAACCATGTAAAAAGCTAAAAATGGCCAGGCGCGTTGTTGGTAATTAATGCATTAAAGGATCCGACAAAGATCTAGTTTTGGATAATTTCTAAAATCCTGACTCCTTACTTAAGAGAACAGATCGATAAGAGTAATGTTCGCACATGCTGAGCAGTGAGTGTCTATAGGGAGTGCTATGCGAAAAGTGAAAGTATGGGTTTTAACTATAGTGTTTTTCAGCTCTATGGTATGGGCTCAGTCGTCTAAAAAAACCCGAATTTTGCGGCTTGATTTTGCAGATGAAATTGTCCCAGACGTTGATAAAACCTCCACAAAAGAGAAGACTTCAATCAAGAAGCCCAAAAACTCATATAGAAAACCAGGGTCTCTGAAAAAGGGGGCCGTGCAATTTCGTGAAGAAACCTACTCTGTGCCTCCAACAAACTTAAAACCTTTTGTAGACCCAGAACCTGAAAAAGAAGTCAAAAAGCGCAAAAAAAAGCATAAAAAAATGCTGCTTAAAGAAATCGATGATAGCGTCAACGAGATTTAAGGTTTAAGAAAAGACCTTTAAGTGACTTTGCACCTTAGTTTTGCTATCAATCGCGGACCATGGATTTAATCACACATCTTAAACAAAATCCCTTTGTTTTGGCTCCTATGGCGGGGATCACAGATTACGCTTTTCGCAACTTTATGAAGCAAATGGGTGTGGGTATTGTTGTGAGTGAGCTAGTTTCAGCCACTGGAATTAAGTTTAAAAGTGCTAAAACCATGGAGCTTTTACGCTTCGATGACAAGCAGAGACCTGTCGGCTTGCAACTCTTTGGAGAAGACCCGGTACAACTTGGTGAGGCAGCAAAAGTTATTGAAGATTTGGGTGCTGACTTTGTGGATCTTAATTTTGGTTGCCCGGTTCCTAAAGTAGTTAAAAAAGGAGCCGGCTCTGCTTTACTCAAAGATTTAAACGCATTAACTGGAGTATTAAAAGCAGTTCGATCAGCTGTGAGTATTCCTGTGACGATTAAAATTCGTACGGGTTGGTGTGCTCAAAGCAGAAATGCTGATCAAGTCACTCATATTGCTTATAACGAGGGAATGTCTTGGGTGGCTATCCATGGTCGAACAAGGGCGGCCGCATACACAGGTCTTGCCGACTGGGATTACATAAAGCAAGTAAAAGCCCAAAGTCCACTTCCTGTAATTGGGAACGGGGATATTGTTACGGCTGAGATGGCAGTCGAAAGACTTAAGGAGTCTGACTGTGATGGAGTTATGATTGGGCGAGGCTGTCTTAAAAATCCGTCGATTTTTTTAGAAAGTCTTAGTCTTTTGCGTCCGGATGTTGTACCAGATCTCATTGAACAGAATATGCAGACAGTTTTTAATAATTTATACGCATCTCTTGCGGCGCATTGCGCGGAGCCGATTTTGAAAATTCAGTTACGTAAGTTTGCAGCCTGGTACTCTTCAGGGTATCCTGGCTCAGCACAATTTAGAAAAAGCCTCTTTCAGACGGCCGCAGTGGAAGACATCATGAGCTCTGCAAATGACTACTTTTCGTCACTTCAGTTTGTTAAACAAGAGGACACATCACAAGAAGCGTTCTTAATGGGAGGCCACGGTTAATTATGAATCCAGATAAAATTCGCAACATTGCTATTATTGCTCACGTTGACCATGGCAAGACAACCTTGGTGGATCACCTTTTAAAACAAGCAGGAACTTTTCGTGAAAACGAACAAGTTGAAGAACGCTTAATGGATTCTATGGATCTTGAAAGAGAACGTGGGATTACAATTGCTGCTAAAAATGCTTCTTTTAAATACAAAGACTATAAAATTAATATTGTCGATACTCCGGGGCACAGTGATTTTGGTGGAGAGGTTGAGCGTATTCTTAATATGGTTGATGGTGCTATTTTACTTGTCGACGCGAGTGAAGGTCCATTACCACAGACAAGATTTGTTTTGAAAAAAGCTTTAGAGCAAAACTTAAAAATCATTGTTTGTATTAATAAAATTGATCGTCCTGATGCACGTATTACAGAGGTGCATAATGAAATCTTTGATTTATTTATTGATCTAGATGCTACAGAAGAACAAATTGATTTTAAAACTGTTTACGCTATTGCTCGCGATGGTATGGCGACACACGATCCTGATAAACATACAGATAATCTAGTAGCACTCTATGACGATATTATAGAGTTGGTTCCTCCTCCCGTAGCTGACTTAAAGTCCCCATTACAACTAATGGTTACTAACATTAGTTATAATGATTATGTGGGT
>CAYMKD010000235.1:0-4716 GCA_964390435.1 uncultured Pseudobdellovibrionaceae bacterium
AGCTCGATCCGCAGCTGAAATCCCTGTGCTCACCCCTGATGAGGCCTCAATACTCACAGTGAAGGCGGTTTTGTTTGGAGTAAAATTAAACTCATCACGAACCATTAATGGCAAATTAAGACGATCAATTTGCGCAGGAGAGAGCGCTAAACAAATAAGCCCGCGGGCATCTCGTGCCATAAAATTAATCGCTTCGGGAGTGACATAATCTGCAGCTAAAACAAGATCACCCTCATTTTCACGATCTTCATCGTCGATAAGTAAAACCATATGTCCTTGACGAATTTCTGCAATAAGCTCTTCGGGCGTATTAAAGCGCATTTTTATCCTTTAGCTCAGAAAGCTTCTGGCTGTGAGCATGAATTAAAGCCTTTGCCAAATAGTCTACTTCTACGTGTATGAGATCTCCGGTCTTCAGGCTGGATAAGTTAGTACGATGAATTGTCTCCGGGATCAAGCAAACCTCAATAATTCTATCGACAAAACGGTTTACCGTTAAACTTACACCATTCAAAGTGACGCTTCCCTTATGCCATACGAAGGAACTCAGACCGACCGGCACTTGCACCTGAAGTTGCCAAGAATCTCCATCTGCAAAAGACTTATGTACAACGGCCAAATCTTCAACATGTCCGGTAACCAAGTGGCCATGAATGCGATCCCCAAGACGCATTGATCTCTCAAGATTCACAACCTTATTTGACCAATCCCGATCAAACCATTTAAGTACACGCAAGCTCTCAGCCCCAACTGTAAAAAAAAGAGTTTGCTCAGTTTGCTCCTCAAGAGTTAGACAAACTCCATCTACAGCTATTGAGTCTCCTAATTTTAAATCATTAAAAAAATCAGGTTTTCCAATGCCTAACCTAATAGCTTGGGAAGCTTTTTTAATATGTGTTATTCGAGCGGTGGCTTCGATAATGCCTGAAAACATAACCCTTTTTAGGCTCTAAGATTAACTGGGACAAGGAATGACTTGATAGTTTAAAAAAGAAAGGAATTTTTACACGGCGAGACATAAAACTATTCTGGATTTAAAGCCGTTAAGAGCATACCAAAAGGGCTTAAGTTATCTACTGCTTAAGCCCTTTTACATAACTTTTATTTTTTAGCCTGATCTTCGATCATTTTTTTCATAAGAACTTTATCGCCAATTTTGGCTTCATCATACTGAGAATGCTCAATAAATTCAGCTAAAGAGATATCCCCATCGCTTACTTCTTTAATCTTTACAATCGCAACCGGGCTTTCACGATCCAAAATAGTTCCGCCCTCATAACGAGATAAGCACGGACTTCCTGACCAACGATGAAGCTCTTTATGAACCGTTAAAATATCACCTACTTTTAACCCCATACTGCTCCCGCCACGAATCAACATAGCTTTGTCATCAAAGGTACGAATAACACGCGTGTACCACTCAACATTTTTATCTTTTAAAGAAGTAACGACATCGTCTAGAGCAAACTCTAAGCCTTTATGAGTTACTTGAGACAAAGGCGATTTATAGTAGTGATCAAAGCCCAGATTGAACATACCAAAGAACACATCCACACCAATCTTAGTAGAAGTTTGTTTGGTTGTTGTTTTGCCAATACCTAACAAACTATTATTACTAGTATTGTACGGATCGTGAGCTACAATTTGTAAATCAAGAGCTGCTTTGGCCACTCGAAGCTCACCATTAACACCTAAGCCAGCTCCACTGTAAGCCCCATTAGGACCAAAACCAATTTTAAAACCTGTATCTGATACAGCTTCAAAACTTAAAATTTGCCCACCAAGTTTAACTTGAGGGTAATCAATTAAACAGGCGCCATCTTGAGTTTCCATGGCATAAGGGTCTGCCACGCCATACTTTGAACTCCAAGAATAGAGCATAATCTCATCACTGCTACTTAGATTCAAAGGACCTGAAACATCAGGTGCATTATAAGGAACTGCAAAATAGCCACCATT
Organism: uncultured Pseudobdellovibrionaceae bacterium; assembly: GCA_964390435.1. GTDB lineage: Bacteria > Bdellovibrionota > Bdellovibrionia > Bdellovibrionales > Bdellovibrionaceae > CAYMKD01. The sequence continues at coordinate 1,960 of CAYMKD010000235.1, forward strand.
AAATAAGATTTCTTGAACCTGTGAGTTGGCTACAAATTGAAAGTCAAATTTTGAGCCATCAGGAATAACTAAAGGAGGAGATACGATTTTACCAATCTCAGCCCGCATTTTGAGTCGGCTTGGGCCATTTTTAAGCTCTTCTTTTTTACAGCCCTCATTACCCATCATGCCTAAAGCGATGATTCCAAGACCCGTAATTTTGGCGATTCCCTTCACTATATTTGAAACTTTATGTTCCACAAATACCTCCATTGCTAGACTAGATTAAGATCGGGCTTTACCAATAAATCTAAAGACCCTGGCCCATAGTCCTGATAAAAAAATTTAGAATTGTTTAGAGTGTCGACAGAATCTGAATAATTCAAAAGGATCAAGAGGTTAAATCTTGGTTATTTTGTAGAGAGTTTTGACAGCGGTTTGGCAGCAAAAAGCCCAACCTAATTTGCTAAGGCTGGGCTTTAATCTAGCTAGAGTGAGGTTTTTAACTATAGGTGGTCAACAATATCCTGCAGGCTAGAGCGTTGCTCTGGGGTAATTATTGAAATAACGTTATCCCAAGGATGACTATCTGAATCTTTACCATCTTCATCTACAAGTTTTGTGCCTTCAGTACACAGATCTCCAGTTGACGGATTAGATTTAACCACAAAAGCCAAACGATCTATTTTTAAGAAATCCTCAAACATACATACTCGACTATCAAAGCTACGACTTCTAAGGCGCTTTTCAACATCGTCAAATCGAATAGTAAGATTGGCTTCTTTTGAGACAATTTTTGAGCCACGACAAAGCTCAATATTGATATCTTTAGGCCACTCCGTACCTGAAATTAATGTCATCATACAAAGATGAGCCACAACATTACGATTAGGAGTTGGCTCTGAACCATCAAGTGGCTCTCCGTTTTCTTTGGCTATTTTAAGCTTATCTTCAATTGCCCATTGGACTGCTTTTGAAAAGAAGCCTCTAAAGCTATTTAAAGTACTACTCGTTAGTGCCTGCCCTTGATCAATATCATTTCGCACTTGATAAGGAGTCAGATCCCCTTGCACAAGAGTTGAAATCATATCTCGTCCTGCAAGAACTAAAATTTCATTAGTTGTTTTTGGTCCCTCACCAGAACAAACTCTATTTGTGAGATCATCTGCGACCAATCTTGAAACACGACCTGGCAAATAAACATTACTGAACTCAAGCTTAAACGTACTAAAAACAAGAGCTAAGACAGACTCTGCTGAAGTTCCGCTGGTATTTTCAGAAGAAGTAGCTGAGTAAACAGCCTCTGGTCTGGAAAGTTCTTTGACTACAATAATAAGTTGGTTGCGAAACTCATTAATGAGAACCACTTCTTGCTCAGCAAACTGTGGACGAGAATCGTAAGCATAATTATCTAAGAATTCAATGAGCTGTTGCATAGCTCCTAACGGAGAAACCCCATCAGATCGGCGTGCTGTTGCTGTACGAATTAATTTAGGAGAATCAACATTGACCTTCTCGTTAAAAACGCGAATGACCTCGCGGTAAGCTCGAGAAAAAATACCTGATTGTGGGTCAAAAAGTTTTTGTTCAAGTGTGGATAAAGTGTAATCACCTGACATATTTCTTTTAACGTAATCCTGCATAGACTGCCCTTGGTCTCGTGTTGCCGTCACACCTAAAACCTGTGCCATTAAAGTAAAGGGGTCATTGCCTGGAAAGAGTGCTGCGGCTTCTTTTGCTAAAAGCTCAACAACTCCAATAACGGTTGCTTTTAAATAATTAGTTTTTAATTCTGGGTCAGAGGTTCGCGAAATATTCCAACTAGATTCTGCAATAGCTCCCTCAATCAAACGGCGAATTTGGCTTGCACGGTTCACAATATTAAACTGCTCATTAAGTAGAGCTGCTTGATTTTCATTAGTGGGCTTCACACCAGTTTCAACTGAATACAGCCAATCATTTAAAGCAGGCAGAGAGTTCTCAATAAAATCCATACCTAAGAAAAATGGTTGAGCCTTTACATCTTTGAATCTCTCTAAATCAACCAAAAGCCTTGCATCTCTTGCTTTACAATAATCTCGAGTCATTGCCTCTAAACCACAAGAAAGAGCTGCAGGCATACGATCACGTTTAGTATTGTAAATTTCTCTAGAAATAGGAAGAGTTGTTGAGAACTGCACTCCTACTTGTAAGAGTTTAGCTAATCCTGCAAAGGCAAGCCCTGCCATACCTGGGATAAAGCCACCTGCCATCTCTCCAATGGAGCCAGCAATCTGAAGAGCTACACCTGGATTATTAGCATAACAATCGCCTAGTGCTGCTGACTCACTCATCAAACTTGTCATGGCACCACGAATACTTCGCATACTTTGAGCTAAATTCTTATTTGAAGTGGGATCAAGTTGTTGAGCTACACGACGTTGTACTTCTGCAAGCTGCATCCTCGCATCACCAGCTTGTTTAACTAAGGCTGCTTTTTGTTCTTCTGGTAAATCAGGTGAAGCCAGAGAAACAGAAATATCATTTAGAGTTTGTTTAAGTTGACTTTCTTTTGTGAGATCTGAGTTGGGATCTTTTAAGAGTTTTTCAAACTCACTCTCCATGCCTGCTGCAAGATTAAGAGATTTATCAATTCCTTTACATTCTGCCTTGTCTTTAAGTTTTTCTAATAAAGTTGTTAACCCACGTGAACGATTGAGAGCCGCTTGTGTCCAAGGGCCCATATTACAACCTTGTGCAAAACTATCGATCATTTCATCAGCTACAGCCATTTTGACG
>CAYMKD010000236.1:0-4704 GCA_964390435.1 uncultured Pseudobdellovibrionaceae bacterium
TTTTTATTTTTCTTTTTTAAGTTTATTTTGATCCCATATTTGAATTTTTAAGCCAGATCGTTTTGCAAAATAGCTTTGAATAAATTTACTATAACTGCGGGGATTTAAGTCTTCAGGGGTTTGGTTAACTAGATGTCTAGCTAAGTTTTGTGCTCTTGCTAGAGATTTAGCCTTAGCAAGAATCTCTTTGTCAAAGCCTCCATTAGACTTTGATATTTGCACACTTGGAACTTCTGCTTTGTTCTCTTTATAATTATAAAAAGCTAAATCGAAACCGACTAAAACGCCCAGTTCTTGTAGATCGCTTGTCGCTACAAACTCGATAGCAATTTGTTTAACTTGATGATTTTTTATTTGGCTGTAAATAGCCCCGCCCAGATCTCTACTCTTTGAAAAATCTGACTCACTGAAAGTGTCATGGCCAGAGGGTTTGGCCTTTTCAACTTTTGATCTCAGGATCCAAACAAGTCCTTTTTTTCCTTCAAAATGAGATATCTCTTTAAAATTTTTTTCAACTTTTGATTTCTGCCATGTTTGGGCATGCTTAGTTAAGATCGGTCTTATACTTGTTTTATCTCCAACCACATAAACCCATGCAGCCTCTTTAAGATTTGACTTGTTTTTAGAGTTTAAAGTACATTTTGAGAAAATTGATTTTAAAAAGATGTCTTGTCTTTTAGATGATACAGTTTTTTTTGCCATAGGGGATTCCTTTAGATTGTGCATACATCCTACGAGTTTTTAGGTGCTATGTTCAAGTTCTAGCCCAGAGGGTCAGCGCTCAGAGTGTAAAAGAGAGCTTATAAGCTTTCTTTTACGATGTGAAAGTACCCTAGCGCATAGCTTTTAAGTTCTACAATGGACATTCTTCCCGCTTTAAGCCATTATTATAAGTATGAGTCATGAGCCTCAGTTATTGCGCCTAGCCTTATTGAATGCTGAGAATCTCTTTTTGCTTTTTGATCAGCCTTTGCCCGAGTCTATAGATCAAATCAACGAAGTCGATTGGCAAAAACTCTCTACCTCCGTGCATCCCAATAAACCTATTAAAAAATTAAAAGCTTTGGCACAGTTTTTAACTGCTGAAAAGATTGATATTGTAATGCTTTGCGAAGTTGGCGGACTTGAATCTTTAATCAATTTCAATCAGCTTTTTTTAAATAGTCAGTATAGCCCAGCCCTCATTGAGGGAAATTCTAATCGTGGCATCGATGTTGGTTTTTTAATTAGTAAAAAGTTGCAAACTTATTTTGATATTGTTTCAAACAAAAATCGCCTTATTAACTATCTTTACCCACATGAAAGGTCGGAACAGCTCCCTCTAATACCTGGAAAAACCACAAGTCATAAATTTTCTCGAGATGTTGTAGAGTTAAGATTATTTAATAAAGCTAGAGAAAACCCCTGGCTCGTTCTACTACTAACACATTTAAAATCACCACTTGATCCTGAGCGCAAAGACCCAAATGGCTTTGAAAGAAGAGAGGCTGAGCTTAAAACGTTAGTAGATATTTATCTTGAAATTGAAAAAGAACTTGAAAATAAAGTTCCCATTATTGTTGCTGGCGATTTTAATGGCAATGCTGGGTTTAAAAATACTGATACTGAATTCAAAGCCTTATATGAAAAAACACAACTTAAAGATGTACTTGAGCTTTCCAATATAGATGACTCAGAGCGCTTTACTTTCTTTCATGTACGCAATCTAGGGCAAAGAGAGGGGCGTCAAATTGATTATTGCTTTTTGTCCCCAATTTTACAAAGTAACCTTATTGAAAAAGGTTCCTATGTGTATCGATATAAAGACGAACTTGGCTTTGCAATTAAAGCGCCACAAACTATGGATGAAAAATTGTCACTTCCTTCAGATCACTATCCTATAGTAACTACTCTACAGATTAAGCCTAAACTTGACTGAAGGCCTTCAAACTAAGTAAACTCGCAAATATGACTATGCAAAAGACTCTTAGTACGAAATTTCAAGTCAACACTCATGTTGCTTACATTAATCAACAATCAAACCCTGATGAGCAGCACTACTTTTTTGCCTACCGCATTCAAATTACCAATCAAGGTGAAAATCCTGCTCAGCTACTCAATCGACATTGGATCATCACTGATGGCTATGGCAGAACCGAAGAGGTTCGTGGTGCAGGTGTTATTGGACAGCAACCAAGAATTATGCCGGGTAAATCTTTTGAATATGAAAGCGCTTGTCCTTTAAATACTCCTACAGGCACAATGCGTGGCTACTATCAAATGATTGATGACTCTGGTGAAATTTTTGAAGTTGAAATTACTGAGTTTTTTCTTATATACCCGGATGCCCTACACTAAGTTTGTTAAGCCTGTTTTCCTATATTGGGAACCACATAAAAAACTGGCCGCTTTAATGAAGTGTAATAATATGTTGTGGGCTGCCTAGAGACCAGACTAACTACATGGTCTTGGTAGCCTGGTTTACGTAAGCGAATTAAATTCACTTCATGTTGTCTCACTTTAACAAAGGCAGGCGTTTTTAATCCTGAATTTTTATTGTTAATCCAAATCTCAGCCCCCTCTTGCTCACTTACCAACATACAAAGACATTTAGAATTAATTTGAATTTTGATAAGTTGAGTAAGTATTAAAAAACAGCCCAGTGAATAAAGTAACATGCATATCCCCCACTTCAGCCTCGGGAAACTAGCACTTATAAGAGCGAGAATACAATTTTAAAATTTTCTGCAAGGACCTTGGTCTAGCTACTTAGTATTTTAACCAACTTATTTACTTCTTGCTCCATAACATTAAAAGCCATGCAAGCCCCTGAGGTTTGTTCTGGTAAACAAGGCAAATGTATAAAAGTAGTTTGCGTGGTCTTTGTCGCTAATAAAAATAAAGCTTTATAGTAAACTGCATTACAAACAAAACTTCCCGCTGAATCTGAAATTTTCCACAAATTGCCCAATCTATGTACTAAGTTTTTTACTGGCATGGTGGACTTAATTGCCATAGCAGCATCAGGCACAATTAACTCTTCGTTAAATTTGACTCCATCTTCGTCTGCTAAATCATTATCTTTTAGATTAATAGCAAACCTCTCGAGACATAAAAACTCTCTCCCTTTCGCCTGCCCCATAAGCAATACAAAATCGTAACTTGAAGCACCAAGAGTTTTAGTAATCAGATTATCAGCTTTACTAAATGAAACTGGTAAAATAATTTTATCGACGTGGAGCTTCGGCTCTTCTTGCTTGAAGCTTTTAACTAAAAGCTCCGAAGGGTTTACCAACTCTCCCTGAAAGGGTTCAAAGCCCGTAATAAGAACTTTCTTCACAAGTTAGGGTGAAAGCATGTAACGCTGCCAATTTTTATCTGACTTTTTATATACATAGCGTTCATGCAGCCTTCCTTCTCTAGCAAACCAAAATTCAAATTCATTCGGAATTAAATGAAAACCACCCCAGTGATGAGGCCTAGGAATTTCTTGGCCCATCCACTTCTTTTCAAGCTCTATTACTTTTTTTTCAAGTTCAGTCATATCATTAATTTTTTCACTTTGCTCCGAGGCCCAAGCACCAATTTGACTTAAGCGAGCCCGTGATTTGAAGTAAGAGTCCGACTCCTCTGTCGTTAACTTCTGAGCTTCACCTTGAACTCTTATTTGAGTTTTGAGACTGGGCCAAAAAAAGGTAAGCGCTGCTTTGGAGTTTTCTAATAGCTCTTGAGATTTGCGACTGTTGTAGTTTGTGTAAAATGAAAATCCACCACGAACAAAACCTTTAAATAAAACAACCCGAGCAGAAGGCTGCTTATCTTTACCTACTGTTGCTAAAGTCATAGCCTGAGGTTCTAGCAAATTTTGCTTATGAACCTCATCGTATAGACTTTGAAAGTTAATAAATGGATCAAGGCTAAAATCAAAGTCTAACATTATAGCTTATTATTTTTTAGGAGCTGCCGCTGCTTTTGGGTCTTTAATTCCAAGAAGCTCAACTTCAAAAACTAAAACTGAATTAGGTGGAATACCAGGACGACCACTTGCACCGTAAGCTAAATCCGGCGGAATAAATAATTTCCACTTAGAACCTACTTTCATCATTTGCAAAGCCTCAGTCCAACCTTTAATCACTCCGCCTACTGGAAATTCTGCTGGTTGGCCGCGATCATAAGAGCTATCAAATTTTTCTCCACCTATTAAGGTGCCCGAATAATGTGCAGAAACAACATCTTTAGCAGTCGGCGTTTTACCATTGCCTTCTGTTATCACTTGATACTGTAGGCCTGATTTTGTTGTCTTAACACCTTCTACTGCTTTATTTTTTTCTAAGAACTCATCCCCTGATTTCTTATTTGTTTCAGCAGCTTCCATTTGCTTACGCATTGCTGATTCTTGCAACTTCATAAGAGCTGACTGAATTTCCTCAGGTGTCATTTTGCTTTTTTCACCTTTAGTAGCATCAGATATAGATTGAGCAAGAGCATCGACATCTACATCCAGTCCTTGATTTTTTATATTCATACCAATTTGCTGTCCTAATGCATAACTTGATTTTTTAATATCAGAGTCTAATTTAACTTTTTTCTGACAAGCTGTTAGAGTTAAGCCAAACAACGCAAGTAGTATCCATATATTTTTCATTATCTTCTCCTAATTGTGATAAAGTCCCATCATACTAACAAATTCGCTTTAATAAGAAACTATTTTCACTTTAGGTCTGC
>CAYMKD010000237.1:0-4701 GCA_964390435.1 uncultured Pseudobdellovibrionaceae bacterium
CGGCCAGGCGACGATGCACCACGTGTTCCACGGCTACGGCCCGTTCCGCGGCGCGTATCACCACAAAACTCTGCAAAGGGCTCTAGTAAGCTTTCAATAAAAGGTTTATCTGCCACCATGTCATCTCGGATGCCGTTGACTCGACTTGCACCCTCGGGAATAGAGCGACGAGGGTTAATGAGAGTAGAAAATATGGCATCTGGTGCGCCGTTTATAAAGCGGACAGCTCCAATTTCAACAATTTGATCCACACCGGGGATGATTCCTGTAGTTTCTAAGTCAAAAGCTATAAATTTCATAAAAACATTGGTACAAAACACATTAAGAGATTGCAACATTAACCTGGAGACTCTTTTGTCATCAAAGAGCAAAAAACAAATGATTTTTGAGCCAGGTAGGCAAGTGGCTAACTTTACAGGTGAAATTAGTATATTAGAATTAGCCAAAAAAAACCGTATTGCGATGAGGCATAGTTGTGATGGTATGGGGAGCTGCGGCACATGTCGTGTGGTTATTAATAAAGGGCTAAATTTACTTCCGCCACGAAACGAAATTGAACAAGAAATGTCTGATGATCGAGGTTTTCAACCACAAGAAAGACTCTCTTGCCAAACACTTGCTTATGACGGGCTCGTCGTTGTTGTTCCACAAGTGAGTGAAGACTTAGACTAAGAAAAGATAAAGAAAGCCACTTAGTGGAATAATGGCCCATACAGGTAGCTTGCGTGCCATTAAAATCGCAAAAGATCCAAAGGCAATCCCAAGGGTTAGATAATTAACGTCATAGTTGAGCATAATTTTATAAAGACTTACAAAGATAGTCGCTGCCACCGCACTAATGGCACCACAACTAAAATCTACAATCCAACTCATCTGACTCAAACGATTCACGACGCGAGGAAACCAAGTTACCATGTGAATAAAGCTAGGTAAAAAAGCCCCAATCGTTGCGGTGATGGCTCCCGTAAGACCAAGAACTTTGTAGCCAATATAAGTTACCGAAATCATCACTGGGCCCGGAGTCACTTGGCCAAATGCAAGAGCATTCATAAATTCATCATGACTTAACCAAGCTCGATTTGTGACAAAATCGTTTTCTAACATTGGAACAATGGCAAGCCCTGTTCCAAAAACAAAAGCACCCGCTTTAATGCACAGTAAAAACAACTCACTTAATTTTTCTTGATGAATAAGTAAAGTGCCAGGAAAAAGAAAGGCAAGACCAAGAGTACTTCTGGATCGAATAGTCTTGTGCCGCCAAAAAATTAAAATTCCTCCCATTAAGAATATAATTATTGGTTCGGCTAGTAAATTAAAACTACTAATAACAAGAGAAGCGACAAATAAAACCCAAAAAGCCACCTGATTTTTGTAGACGACCATTAATGACCAGACACTTGCAGCAATTATCCCAACAGCGCCAAGTTGAAGGCCGGTTAAAAAATGAGTAAAGTTTGAATTATTTAAACTAAATTTAGCAAAATAAGCTAAAGCAATCATGAAAATAAAAGATGGAAGCAGAAGAAAAAAGCCGGCACAGAGGCCACCTAAAAATTGACCGCGGGTATACCCAAAAAAAACTGCAGTTTGAAAAGCTACGGGACCAGGCATTGATTTAATTAGGGGAAGTGCTGTAGCAAACTCACTTGCCTTCATCCACTTTCGATCTTCAGCTAAATCTTTTTGCATTTGTGCAACTAGAGCTAAAGGACCACCAAAACCTAAAACACCGAGTCTTAGAAAATAAAAAATAATTTCAAATAAGTTCATGGTTTAACATAAAAAGAGTTTGTGTAAATCCATGAGATCCACTTTTTTCCATCGGGTAAAGGGAATGTTGGAATAACACGTACTTGGACACGATAAACGCCAGGTTGCTCTAAAGGGTAAGATATTTTAGTCGTACTAAACTCAGTAAGACGTTGGCCATCTTTGAAAATAACAACTTCATAAGGGACGCGAGGTTCTCCTGGCAGTGAGATATTTAGTTTTAGCCTTTTGTTAAAGCTAATAGAACTTCCCATGAAGTGTTTTTTGTCGCCGTCCTCTATCTGACATACAAAACCTTTTGGATCGCCTAACAAATCTAGGCTCATATAAAAATTGCCCTTTTTAAAAGCAGAAAAAACTTTTTGTTTGTCAGCGCTTGCATTACCTGTGAGTTCAGAGCGTAGAAGAATATGGTTGCTTAAGATTTGAAAGTAACGGGTGTAGCTTGGAAATTCAAAAATATAGCCAGTTGCTGCTATGGCTTTTGCAGTTGCATTGCTACCGGCATAACCGACAGTTTTTTGTTTTTGATTTAATGAGTCCCAGAGAGCCAACTCTTCTGTCGGTTCTTGAAAGAGTCTTATAAATGCAAGTTCTTGGTTAAATGGAAAAACAACAAGGCTCCACAAGAAAGAAAGTTTAGAAGCCTTCCACCCATTTAAAAAAATACTTTTTAAATTTAATACCTCAAGTCCGTTAAGCCCCTGAGGGTAAGCGCCGGACCAGGCAAAGCCAGGAAGTTTTGGGTGGGCTAAAACAAGAAAATGGTTTTTTGTATCCTCTGAGCGTTGAGACAGATAGTCAGTAAACCGAACTTGTGCATCTCCTAAAGATTGAGGCTGATCTGTAGTTAAACTATAGTATAAAAGACGTGAGTCTAAATAGCTAAAAAGCCCGCCACTCATTACCAATAAATTACCATGATAACCTTCGGGAGCATGTGGAATATCAAAGGGATTTAAATCAGTAAAAAATAAAAAATCTAATCCCACTGTTTTTGCAGCACTGATGACCTTCAAGGGATCCCCTTGTCCAATGCTAAGTTCTGTTAATATGTTAGTGGCTCCTTTATAATCATAAAAGTCTGTTGGCTGTTCATTTTTTAATTCAGGTGACCATATTTGAATAGACCATTGAGAAAGAACAAGGCCGTAAGTAAAATAGGAGACCAAAAGAAAAGTAGCAATAGTGATACTTCTCATTTTCTCTTTACCTCCCAAATAGTAAAGCGTGGCTCAATTCTTTTTATAGATTTTTTTTCAAAATTATTTTCATCTAATAATTGCGGCCAAGAAATACCATCTTCGCAAAGCAAATAAAAAGTATTTTGCTGTGGATGAGCTTGTGGAAAAGTATCAAAAAAATCATGGCGATTGGATTGATATATTTTATACACGGGAGTTTCGCTGTTATACCAAAGCACAGAGGATAATTGATAAGAACAAGCATATAAAGGAGCATAAGATTGAGTTAAGTGAGCAAGACTTTTATATCTCCAGGATTCATTAAATTTTTCAGGAGCTGAAGATAGCCATGGGTTTAAAACATGACTAATTAATATTAATCCAAGTATTCCCCACAAAACATTAATAGACGTAAGAATTCTTCCTCGCGTTTCTGCTAAAACCATTATAGATAAAAGTGCAGGATAAGCAATAACGGGCCAATTAGCTTCAACACTGGCATTAAAGGATGTTAAGAAAAAAAATAATAATGGACCTAAACCAAAAAACCAAAGCCAATTGAGTGTGCGAGATTTTTTTCTTGCAAGCCATAACAAGTAAACTCCCATTGGAAGAAGAAGAAGAAACTGTCCACTTAAATACTCTATAGTCCACCAAGGTTTCCACTTTCCTCCAGACAAGCCATGATTTAGTTGATAGGTAAAAGAAGTGAAATTATTTTGCCAGTTCCACAACAGGACAGGCATACAGCCAATAAAACCAGCAATGAGAACTAAGAAAAATCCTTTAATTTTAATTCGTGCCCAGAGCTTGTTATAGGTAAGGTAGGCCAAAGCTATTGGTACAAATAAAACAATATGATATTTAGCACAAAACCCTAATCCTAGACTTAACCCGAGTCCAACTGCTAAAAATGGATTTGCGGACTTAAGATATCTAAGAAATAACCACAGGCTCAATGACCAAAAGAAAACTACGGGAACATCGGGCGTTACAATCAGTGAGCCAAAGCCTAAGAGTGGTGACAGCAAAAATGTAATTAACAACCATTTCTGCTTTTGAGCATTTAAATAGGGCGCCATAATTTTAAGCCATAACCAATAAGTACCATGACCTAAAAATAATGCTGGCCATCTTTCGAGATGGCCAAGTGGGGAAAATAAATTCCCTAGACTAAAAAGCCAAGCAACCATGCCGGGGTGATCAAAATAACTTAATTGTAAATGCTTTGACCAAACCCAGTAGTAAGCTTCATCAGGGTTTAAAGGCATAACTGCTGCTAGAAAAAGTTTAACAGCTAAACTAAGCCACCAAAATTTTAATACTTTTCGGTCTATCACTTAGGGGTAACTCAAATTGACGGGTTTTCCTAAGTCTCCAGGAACACCACGATCACTTCCGTTATAAAATAAATTAACTGCTCCACCATCACTGATGCGAAGCTTTATATTTTTTGTTGCTTTAAAAGCATAGACTTGCTCTGGACTTAATAGAACTTTTGTTGTGGCGCCACCATCAATAGTGTATTCCACTTCAATTTTATCAAGAGCTTCAACAATTACTTCTTGAGTCATTTTGACCGGGGCTACAGCTGTAAGGCTTGCCTCTGGAGTCGGTGAAGGACTCGGTTTCGGAGTTGGAGTCGGCGAAGGACTCGGTTTCGGAGTTGGAGTCGGTGAAGGACTCGGCTTTGGAGTTAGAGTCGGTGAAGGACTTGGTTTCGGAGTTGGAGTCGGTGAAGGACTTG
>CAYMKD010000238.1:0-4692 GCA_964390435.1 uncultured Pseudobdellovibrionaceae bacterium
ATCGGAAGTATTTGACTCTTCTGGACGTGTAGAGCCCTCTTCTTCATAAAAAACCTTTAAAACATCTTCAACATTTAGTCTTAAGTATGCGGCATAGGATTGAACAAAGCCGCGGAGAAACGTTTTAGCTGGCAAGCGTTCTCGATCGCCTTCTTCAATAGCCTGAATAATTTTGCTATTGATTTTAAGAACCATAGCAATTTCATTTATTGAAATTCCATTATCTTCACGTGCTTGTTTTAGTAACTGCCCTGTTTGTTTCACGGCCTACCTCATTAGGTCTAATAGTTCTTTGGATTTTTCTTGATACTTACCTTCTGGATACCCACCAATAATTTCTTCGAGACGAGCTCTGGATTTTGCCTTTTGTCCTAATTTTAAATAAGACAGAGCACTGTAGTAGTGTGGCTCATCATTTTGAATTTTTTTACAAAAAAGTACGGCGCGATCCAAGGCTGCAGCTGCTTTATTATACTTCTTCATTTCATAAAGACTTCGGCCATAATAGTTATGTGCATCACAGTTGTCTCGCATAACCTCTAAGGTTTTTAAAAAACTCTCACTTGCATCAGAGTAATTTCCTGTAGCAAATTGAATAAGCCCCATATTAAAATTTGCTTTTTCAGGATTGGTGTAAGTTAAGTCTTGAAGCACTTTTTGAATTTCCTCGTTAGCTTCTTTGTACCGTTTTTTTTCATATAAAATGCGGCCTAAATTATTACGAGCATCAGAAAATTTACCATCAATATCTATGGCTTTACGTAGGTGTTTTTCTGCAAGTTCAATTTTTCCTCGAACAAAATAAGCAAGACCTAAATTATTTTGAATCAGAGCATTTCGTGGTGCATAACTTTCAGCAATAAGAAGCTCTTTAAGAGCTTGTGGATATTTACCATTAGACAAATGAGCCGTGCCAATTTGTAAATGCAAAAGACCAATTTCTTCACGCGAGCTATTTGAGCTACATGCAGTTAAAAAAAAGACAAACGAAAACAGCCATTTAAGCATAGCTAACGATAACAAGGCCTTTTGCTAAGATGCAAATAGAATTTCAGCAATAAGCTCAATGTGATCTGTTTGTGGGAACATATCAAAAGCTTGTAGTCGTTTAATTGTGAAGTTTTTTTGCGCATGCTTTTGCAAGCGATCAAGGTCGCGGCAAAAAGTAGTATGATTGCAGCTGATGTAGATCAGTTTTTTGAATTGGCTATAAGCCAGGGATTTCATTACATGCTCGTCGCAACCTCCTCTGGGAGGATCTAGAACAACAAGGCTTTGTGGCTCAAGGGCAGCGCGTTTAAGATAATTTTCTACGGGAGAGGCATAAAACAGTAGTTGATGGGTAGAAAGTGAATTTTTTAATGCCTCTGCTTGGCCGTTTTTTACAGATGTTAAGTGAGCTTCTACGGCCGTAATTCGTGACTTTGGAAAGGTTTTTTGTAATGGGAAAGAAAAATTGCCGTTGCCTGCATAAAAATCATAAATAAAGTCATAAGTTTCGGTTTTTACCCAACTTAATAGTGTTTCAATAAGGTTTTTATTTTGCTCACGATTAACTTGAGCAAAGCCTAAAACTTGTTCATTTTCTTCTAATTCAGCATTGCGAACCTGAAAAGAGACATCGCCCTGAATATTTAACCAAACATCCAACTCACCATGATCAATGCCTTGCACTTTACTTAAAATGTGGGGCCAAGCTTTAGAGAGCTCTTGCTCTGCCAGCCAACAATCATTAACTTTAACAAAATCATGAGAGCCCGTGGCATAATAGCCAAGATAAGAGTTTTGTATTTTAAGTTTTAGTTTATGGCGGTAGCGAAGAGGAGCTGCACTTGCTTGTATGGGCAAGCGCACCTCAATCGGAATAGACAAATGCCTTTCTAAATAAGAAGATAATATCTGCTCTTTTTGTGCAAGTTGTTCTTGGTACTCAATGTGCATCCAAGAGCAACCACCACACTTGCCAAAAACAGGGCAAGGAGGCTCTTGTCTTGAAGAGCTTCTTTCTAAAATATTTAAAATATTTGCTGAGAAGCGATTGTTAAAAACCTCAGTAATTTTAACTAAAAGGAGATCGCCAGGTGCTGAATAAGGAATAAAAATAACTTTGCCCTCATGGCGGGCAAGGCCAGCGCCGCCAGTGACCAACTTTTCAACTCGAACTTGTATTTCTTGTCCGATTTTAAGTGGTTCTGACGGCTTTAAGCTCATTGATTAAGCGTTTACGATTTCATTTTTTTCAAAAAACAAAGCAATTTCTCTTGCAGCACTTGCTGGAGAATCGCTACCGTGTACCGCATTTTCGCCCATGCTATCGCCATGTTTTGCGCGAATTGTTCCTGGATTTGCTTTTTTAGGATCTGTTGCTCCCATGATTTCGCGATTTTTAGCGACGGCATTTTCGCCAGAGAGAACCATGAGTAAAACAGGGCCTGAAGTCATAAAGCTGACCAGCTCGCCAAAAAATGGGCGCTCTTTGTGTTCTGCATAAAACTCTTCGCATTTAGCTTTGCTGATTAGAGAGAGTTTTGCTGCTGCAATTTTTAAATCGTTTTTTTCAAATTGCGCCATAATATCACCCATCACATTTTTTTTAACAGCGTTGGGTTTAATAATTGAAAATGTTGTTTCTTTTGCCATATAGGACTCCTTTTACTTTAAGCAAGATTTAAGTGTTGTACCAAGATCTGCAGGACTCCGAGCTATAGCACAACCGGCAGATTGTAAAGCTTCAAATTTAGCTTCCGCCGTTCCTTTGCCGCCACTGATAATTGCACCGGCATGGCCCATGCGTTTACCTTTTGGAGCAGAGGCACCGGCAATAAAAGCCGCAACGGGCTTCTTAAACTCACGCTTGATGTACTCAGCAGCTTCTTCCTCAGCACTACCGCCAATTTCGCCAATCATTATAACAGCATCTGTATCTGCATCTTTGTTATAAAGCTCCAGAACATCAATAAAGTTCGTGCCATTGACAGGGTCTCCACCAATACCCACACAGGTTGATTGTCCAAGGCCAATAGTTGTTAATTGATGAACAGCTTCATAGGTTAAAGTACCAGAGCGTGAAAGAACACCAATACGACCTGGTTTATGAATATGACCAGGCATAATGCCAATTTTACATTCTCCTGGAGTAATCACTCCTGGGCAGTTAGGCCCAACAAGGCGGGTTTTTTTGCCTTGCATGAAACGCTTTACTTTAACCATATCAAGAACAGGAATTCCCTCAGTAATACAAATAACTAAATCCAACTCAGCATCCACCGCCTCAAGGATAGAGTCAGCGGCAAAAGCAGGGGGTACAAAAATCATAGAGACATTGCAGCCTGTTTTTTCTTTTGCATCATAAACTGTATTGTACACCGGCAAATCTAAATGACGAGTTCCACCTTTACCTGGAGTCACTCCACCAACCATTTTTGTTCCGTATGCAATACATTGTTCACTATGAAAACTACCTTGAGCTCCGGTAATTCCCTGACAAATAACTTTTGTATTTTTATTAATTAAAATGGACATTTTTAAGCTCCTTTTACTGCGGCAACAATTTTTTGTGCAGCATCCGTAAGACCATCTGCAGGAATAATGTTAAGACCGCTCTCTGCTAAAAGCTTTTTTCCAAGGTCTACATTTGTTCCTTGAAGTCTTACAACTAGAGGAACTTTAAGCCCCACATCGCGTGAAGCCGCAATAACGCCCTCTGCAATAATGTCACACTTCATAATTCCACCAAAAATATTAACTAAAATGCCTTTTACATTTTTGTCTTTAAGAATCAGTTTAAAAGCATTTGTGACCTTTTCTTTATCGGCACCACCACCCACATCTAAGAAGTTAGAAGGCATGCCACCATGAAGTTTAATAATATCCAACGTTGCCATAGCTAAACCGGCGCCATTAACTAAACAGCCGATATTGCCATCGAGTTTAATAAATGCGAGATCATATTTAGAGGCTTCAATCTCCGTGGGATTTTCTTCTGTGAGATCCCGAAGTTCAACAACGTCTGGATGTCTATACAGGGCATTTGAATCAAAATTCATCTTGGCGTCCAAGCAAAGGACATCACCCTCTTTAGTGACCACTAAAGGATTGATTTCAGCGATGGAGCAATCAGTAGCAATAAAGGCGTTGTACAAACCCATAAAAAACTTCACTGATTTGTTGGCCACTTCAGGACTCATGCCCAACTCGAAAGCCAACCAGCGCGCTTGAAAGGGAGCAAGACCAACCACCGGATCAATATCTACTTTTTTAATGGCGTTTGGATTTTTCTCTGCCACCTCTTCGATATCCATACCACCCTCTGAAGAGGCCATCAGTGCGGCTCTTCCGGTTGCTCGATCTATCAAGCAAGCCGCATAATATTCTTTTGCGATATTGCAGCCCTGCTCGATAAAAATCTTATGGACTTTTTTGCCCTCTGGACCTGTTTGATGGGTCACCAGATTCATTCCAAGAATTTTAGAAGAAAGATCTTTCACTTCATCTAAACTTTTTGCGAGTTTGACTCCACCGCCTTTGCCGCGTCCGCCGGCATGAATCTGGGCTTTAACTACCCAAATATTTCCACCCATTTCTTTAGCTGCAGACACAGCTTCATCAGGGGAATTTGCGACTCTACCTTTTAATGTTGCCACGCCAAATTTTCTTAAAATGTCTTTGGCCTGGTATTCGTGAATATTCACT
>CAYMKD010000239.1:0-4691 GCA_964390435.1 uncultured Pseudobdellovibrionaceae bacterium
AATGATCCAAGAAGATCCCAAGCGAGTGATTCCAGAGGCTTCAATAACTCCTGGAGAAAAGGCTTTTGTAGAGAGACTTAGGCAAAATATGAATATGAAAGGCTTTAGAAGCTTCATGAAAAAAGCTTAACATGGTGAAATTTAGCTCTCAACTAACTTGAGAGCTAGGAATATTTTATTTAGGTTAGGAAGTTCTGGGTTAGATAGTTTTTACAAGCTCTTGTAATTCGCCAGCTTCAAACATTTCCATCATAATGTCGCTGCCGCCAACTAGTTTTTTTTTGACATAGAGTTGAGGAATCGTCGGCCAGTTGCCGTATTCTTTAATGCCTTGGCGAAGCTCTTCATCTTCTAAAATATTTATAGAGTGAAAAGGAACTTTTAACTCATTTAAAATTGCTGTTGCGCGGGCTGAGAAACCACACTGTGGAAAATCAGGTGTTCCCTTCATAAATAGAACAACATTATTTGTATTTAATATAGACTCAATACGTTCACGAGTTTGGGACATAAAACCTCCTAAGATTTCACTTTGGTGCGAATAGAAAGCGCATGAACTTCTCCAGATTTAAGCTCTTCATCAAAAGCTTTCATAACAGCTTGATGTTGTTCAATCCGTGATAAGTCTTTAAAGGCAATAGATTCGATATAGACCTCGTAATGGTCTTCTGTGCCAGTTAAATCAATTACTTCTAAGATAGAATCAGGGTAAACAAGCTTCAATCGTTCTTTCATCTGCTCTATATTCATAGAAAGGTTATTAGCAGAGCTTTCGCTGCACTGCAAGTTCCACTGTTAGGAAAGCTTATTTTAGCCATTAATGCTTCTTAGTATACGAAGTTCAATAATTATTGTTATGAGGTGAGGCGGGGGATCGCACGAGTATGGCCGTAGGCGCTATAAAGGGGGGATTTTGTTACTTAAGAAAATAATTCTAGTATCTTTGATGTTCATTTCATTTCAGGCTTTTGGTAATCAGGACAGGCTGTTAGGACATTGTTTAAAGCCAACCCAAAGCGAACCCTACTTAACCTATTCTGATTTTAGCTTTAGCGAGCTTTTAGATATTTCAAAAATGACAGATAAATTTAAACGCCTATATGAGGGAGAGAAGAGGCTTTGGCGCAGATTTTATTATGACCCTGAGCAGAAAGTTATATTAACTCCTGGCTATAAGCGATCTGTAGTTGTCCCTAATGATTTTATTAATAGCGTAAAAAATCATATAGAAATGGCATTAAAGCGCAAGTATGCAAACTTTGCATTTTTCCCGGATATGGGGCACTCGCACTTTTTTATTCCGCAAAAGCAGTGGCAGGATGTTTATAATAAAATCCCAGTCGGGGATCGAGATACTTATACAGAAACTTTTATGTCCGACAAACAGTTAAGAATTTTGTACCATACGGCAGAGCAGTTAAAATTAATTGATGAAGAGAAAAATGTTTTGCCAGAAAAATTTTTGCAGTGGCGTTACTATAGTCGAAATATAATTGGTTTTAATAGAGGGTTAGCCGATTTAATGGAAGTATTGTTAAATCCCAACCTTGCTGGTTATAACACTGTTCGTGAGTATGAAGATTATAAATACTGGGGAGCTGGTTTTTATTTGCATGCCAATAAAAACGGCTGTTTTGAGTATAAAACAGCTGATGGCGAAACCCAGTATTTTGATTTAAGCTATGAGAGTTTTCCTCAAGATTAGATCTCAAAATCGCCTTAGGCAAAGATTGCATTTAAATCTATAATTTGCATATGATATGCAAATGCGTTGTCGTCCCTTTATACCACTTCTACGTATTCTAGGATTTCTTTTTGTACTTACAATAACCTATGCTCTAGTGAGGCTAGAGTACTTTTCATGGAATGCACAACAGTTTAAGAATATTTCTTTGAGTGATATATTCTCTGCCTTCATGTGGGGGGAGCGTTTTGACTTGGCTCTTATTGTATCCCTTGCTACTCCGGCATTTTTGGTATGTGCTTTGCCTTGGCCATTTTGCCAAGAACAAACGCAGAGTAAAGTAGTTGCAGGTTTACTGCTTCTTTTTGAATTTCCTCTTCTTGTCTTAAGCATGGTAGATGTTGAGTTAATTAATTTTACTGGTCGCCGAATGACTGTTGACTCAATGTATCTCATGAGTGAGCTTGCGGGAAAGCTGGGTTCTTTTTTATACACATATTGGTTTTTAATTTTAATTAATATCTTCATTACTCTAATTTTACTTTATGGTTTTAAAAAAGTTATTGAATGGAGAGTTTCTCCTAGTTTTTCAGCTAGATGGGCAACATGGTTATCTCATGTGAGCTTTGGATTTTTAATCTTAGTTGTATTACTTATTTTGCAAAGAGGAGGCCTTCAGCCAAAGCCAATTGGCTTTGCTCACAGCACTGTTTTTAAATCAAGTATTCTTAATAATCTGACTTTAAATAGCGGTTTTACTTTTTACCATAGCATATATTTACCTAAGTTAAAACGAGAGAAATATTTTTCGAGCAGAGAAGAGTATCAATCACTTTTAAATGCCAATGTTCCGGGGGCATCTGTCTTAGAAGGGCAGAGACTTACTAAACCACAAAATATAGTTATTATCATTATGGAGAGTTTTGCTTTAGAATTTATGGGCAAAGTGAATGGGCAAAAAGGTTATACTCCTTTTTTAGACTCCCTTGCTGAAAAGGGTTTGTTTTTTACTCATAATTTTTCAAATGGACGACGCTCAATTGAGGCCATTCCATCAGTATTCGGTGGTATTCCGGCTCTTATGGAAGAGCCATTTATTAGCTCACCTTATCTAAATGTAGATTTAAGAGCCTTGCCTTTGATTTTATCTGAGCACGGGTATGAGACGGCCTTTTTTCATGGCGGTAATAATGGCACAATGCTTTTTGATCAGTTCACACCGCGTGCTGGATTTAAATATTATATTGGTGCAAGCGAGTATCCTTATAAAGGTGATCATGATGGGGTTTGGGGGATTTTAGATGAGCCTTTTTTTCAATATGCAATTGAGAGAATGAATCAGTTCAAAAAACCATTTATGGCAGGTATTTTCTCTTTATCCTCTCATCATCCGTATCCTGTGCCAGAAAAATACAAAGGAAAATTTCCATCTGGTTCTTTAGAAATTTTGGAAAGTATTGGTTACTCGGACTATGCTTTGCAAAGGTTTTTTGAAGAAGCAGCTAAGCAGGATTGGTATCAAGATACTTTATTTGTTATTACGGCGGACCATACTCAGAAAGTTCTTTTACCTCAGTATGATAATGAGCTCTCTCGGTACCGCGTTCCATTAATATTTTTTCATCCAAACATGGTTTGGCCAAAGCTTGATACCACTGAGATCACTCAACACATTGATATTGTGCCTTCTGTGTTAGATTTTCTTGGACTTCCGGCGGAGGGGACTTTTGCTTTAGCTCGGTCTGTCTTTCGTCCAGGTGAGAGAATAGCTATCGCATTTAATGGTTATCAGTACTATATGGTTAGTCAAAAGGCTTCCATGATTCATCTGCCGCAAAGTGAATTTCTGATGTATTCTTGGCCGGAGGATTTTGCTCAAACTCAACCCAAAGTAGAGCCTCCAGAGGTTTACAAATATTTAACTAGTCGTCTTGAAGCTGCTATGCAATATTTTAGTGATAGCCTATTAGATAATCGCTTTTAACATGGAGGTTAAAAGATGTATCAAAAAATTCTAATTATTCTAACATTGAGTATAACGATTTCTTCTTGTTCTAAAAAAGAAGAGGAAACTACAACGACAAGCTCTGGTATAGCTGGCACTGTTGTAACAAATATGACAAATGTAAGTAATAATTTTTCATCTCCTGCAACTTCTGTAGCTACAACTTTAATGAGTTCTAGTGAGTATGAGGCGCAGGCAAATTTATGTTCTGGTTATGATATATTTACCTGCCAACCCATTTTACTAAGAGCCTACATGGATTTGGCTAAACAATATTTTAATTTAACAAAAACAATTGTTTCGTCTTTATCGACACAGTTGGGCTCCCTAGAAGATGGGGCCTCAGGAACTTTTACAAATACAGAGCTCACATTATATTACTCAAAAACTTCGAGCACTGTTTTTAGTATTTTAGCGAAAAATGCAAGTACATCTAATAGCTACTTTTATGTGAGTGTAAATGGCAGTGCCTACACCATGCAAATGGACTTTGCCGAACTTCCTTCAAGCTCTTCTTCAGGAGCTCCTGCAACAGGTAAAATTGATGTAAGCTTAAATTATACAGATGCCACAGCTTGGACAGTAACTCTAAAAGCTTATGGACTTGCTTGCGACAGTACTGACCCAACTGCACCTGAAAATGTTAAAATCATTTCAAGCTATAGCAACTCTTTATGGACAGGTAAAGCTATGCTCTACGGAGGGCATAGTATTAAGCAATCAGGCGACAGCAGCGATCCTACATGCAGCACAGCTGCCAGTGATGATCGTTCAATGAGTATGTATACAGATTATGTAGCTGATAGTTTGGCTGCTAAAGCTAAAGTTTATATTATGAAGCGAAATACGTCTAACTTTGTTAGTAGCCCTGATACTTATGCTTTAAGTAATCTTTGTAACAGCTATTATACAAATGTAGGGGCGGCAAGTGTGGCTGCATGCAATGCTTCCATCACCTACGATACAGATAACCTTAATCCATTTTGCAATATTGCTGGTACC
>CAYMKD010000240.1:0-4653 GCA_964390435.1 uncultured Pseudobdellovibrionaceae bacterium
TAAACACTTTAGAGTTGTAGAGAGGGAGGTTTGGACAGAGCTGACTCCGGGGCTTAGTTTTCGTTTTTTACGTTCAGGGCATATTTTAGGTTCTTGTTTTATACAGCTCAGCTTCAAACACCAAGATAAAATGCGTATTCTCACATTCAGTGGAGATATTGGAAGTGATAGATCACAAGTTATTAAAGGTCCTGTATCCATTCCTGAAACCGATTATTTAGTAATGGAGGGAACTTATGGAGACCGAGTCACTCCACAAATTAATACAGAGGTAGAACTAGCTCATGTTATTAATCGAGTTTACAAAAGAGGTGGCACGGTCATTATCCCAGCATTTTCTGTGGGTAGAACTCAGGAGGTATTATATTTAATTAAGAAACTTGAAGAGGCTGGACAAATAGATAAAGTTCCAGTTTATCTTGATAGTCCAATGGCTTTAGATGCCACAGAAATTTATTTATCACATGCTGAGGATTTAAAATTTAAAGTAAATGGAGAGCGTCTAGATATCTCTTTATGCTCGAGTTGTTATCGCTCTGTACAAAGTCCTGATGAGTCCATGTTATTATGTATGAGTACTCAACCTAAAATAGTTATCTCTGCTGCTGGAATGCTCACTGGTGGAAGAGTGTTGCACCATTTAAAGGCAAAACTTCCTGACCCTAAAAGTGCTGTGCTCTTTGTGGGCTATCAAGCTGAAGGAACCAAAGGGCTCTTATTAAAAAATGGCTTTAAAAAAATCAGAATTCATCATCAAGAAGTAGATGTAGAAGCAGAAGTTTATGCGATTGATAATTTTTCAGCTCATGCCGATGCCGAAGAGCTTTTTAGTTTTGTGAAAAATATCAGTAGTGGAGTTAAGCAAGTGTTTCTTCATCATGGAGAGACAAATGCTCTAAGATCATTAGCCTATCGTTTGCGAACAGATCTGGGTATAAGTGTTACTATTCCAGAGATGAGAGAGTCATGGAAACTTGACAAAGATAATACGTGGCAATTTGTCTCAACATAAGTGATAATTTGCCTCTTCATATATTTCAACGTCAATTAATTTACATTTGAGATGGCCTTAGGCTTGCAATACTTGGTTGATAAATTATTGGATAAAAAATTATCAAAGGAGTATTTGCATGAAATCAGTTCCCCCTATTCAAAAGTTTATGAGTTATCTTCCTAAAGCAGTTGATGCCGGTATGAGTATAAAAGCGGCTTCTGATTTAATGAAAGAAAGTGATTTTCGCCACTTACCTGTAGAGAAAAATGGTCAGTTATATGGTTTGCTTTCTGATAGAGATATAAAGTCGGTTTTATCTTTTGCTGGGACGGATGCTGAAAAAATAAAAGTGGGTGATGTTTGTGAAGACCAACCATTTACAGTGACACCTACCTCAGCTTTAGATGAAGTGGCGGCTATTATGGCTGAGAAAAAAGTAGGGAGTGCTCTCGTTGTAGATAACAAACATTTAGTAGGGATTTTCACTATAACAGATGCCTTAAAAGCGCTGACAGAGATCACCAGACAAAGATTTCACTAAGTTTAGTAACTGGGAACAATCAAAGAGAGCAGTTATTAAGTTTAGAAACTTAAAAGCTAATTAGCAGGAAGGGAGAGAGTATGAATAAGATAAAAAATATGCCAATAGGTGAGTTAAGTGTCAAAATGCCTGTAACAGTTGGAATGGAATCAAGTGTTAAGGTCGCTCGAGAAATCATGACCAAACATAGGTGTCATCATTTGCCGGTTTTAGATGGTGGTAAATTGGTGGGCTTTGTTTCTGATCGTGATTTAAAATTATTTGAAGCAAGTGGAAGTTTTGAAGAGCCTATTTCAGAGGTTATGAGTGAGGATGTCATACTTATGAAATCCACAGCTAAAATCAGCGAAGTCATAGAGAAAATGTTAGAAAGACATGCGGGAAGTGTGCTTGTCGATTACGGTGCGGGTCAGCCTATAGGGATTTTTACGACCACAGATGCTCTAAAATTCCTATGGGCAGAACTGAAGTAACCTGCAAAAAACTATCAATTTAGGCAGCTCCAATCTCTGTATGACTTCTTTTCGAGCAAGAATAAGTTACAAATTTGATTAATTCCAAATGACGCATTTTGTAATAAATTTAATAGTTTAGTTATGCTTTTATTTGGCATAGGGCTTGCTGTATAACTTTCCCGTGGTCCATAATGGCACCAATATTTTAACATTTGTCCACAAAGGGAGAAATTAATGAAACTGACAACTCAAGTAACAGCATTTTTGGCGATCGTTATGGTTCTGCCATTTGCACAAGCCCAGCAATCAACTAGCACAACTACGGCTGCTAGTACTGAAGGCAGCACGACAGCTTCTTTAAGCGAAGCTAAAAAAGAGGCAGCTCCCAAATTTGGTGGTTCTCTTAACTCTTGGATGACAGCTCCCGTAACAGCGACAAATCATGGCGAAGGTACAGTGGAAGCTCTTCAATGGCTGGATTTAAACTATAAAGTAGGTGAGAAAACTAAAATAGGTATGCGCAAATACATGCTTCATCATTTTCCAACAGATCGTGCTGAGAGAATTGCAGCTGAAGCAGATGGCGAAGCCGCTGATCCAGCAACAACTTTAGAGCAGACAATGATTTACACAAGTACGAGCTTGGGTAAAATTAATGATACGGATTCAGTTCCTTTGGTAGTACGCTTAGATCTTGGCGATGGTTATACATATCAAAAATTAGATATTCAGGCGCGTTTGTGGGCAATTATCGATATCCCATACACAATTAATAAAAAATGGAGTGTAGGCTACACAGCAGTTCCTTACGTATACTTCTTTGGACAAAATAGAGAAAAAAGTGGTATCACTTCGCTGGCTCAAGAAAATCCAACAAAAGGGCGATATATTCAACAAGCTTACGTTGGATATAATTTAACTGACAGTATTTCGTTTCAACAATTAGCTGGTTTTGATACTCGTTTTGATACAGAGTATTTTAACAAAGCTAAAGAAACTTATGAGCTTGAAACTGCTGTAAATTGGAACGCCACAGATAAATTAAGTTTAACTGCTAGTATTATGAACTCTTTTTTAAATACTGAGCAAAGCTATCTTTCTTTTTATGATGAAGAAGATAATACTTATAGCTTAGTAGCTACTATGAGATTTTAATATTTAAAGATTTAAATTAAGTCTTTCGAAGAAGCGCTTCTCCAAAAGGAAGCGCTTTTTTATTTCAAAGCAACAACGCCGCGTTTGATTATTTCTAAAAAATTATAACCTCCCCATTTGGTAGTTTTTATAAAGCTATTTAACTGCAACAATGAAAAATCTTTTCTAACAAGACAGGTCATTGGGTCCATCTAGATATTAAGTTTGCTTATTAAGGCCTTAAGGGCAACAAAGATCTATAGGGAGAAGATATATGAAATTATTAAGTATTATATTTGTATCAATGCTGGGTTTAAGTGCTTATGCGCTACCAACTTTTAATTCAGCTTACGATTGTGAGCTTATGATGTATCAACCAGAGCCCTACGATTTTTTTGAAAAGAAATTTGTTGTGGCTGCAGATGCGGGAGATCATGGTGGAATGGTCACAACAGTTAATTATGGTGAACATTCAATAGGTTATTCTGCAGATGGGAAGTGGTTGTCACTGGAATGGTACAAATCTGGAAAGTTTCAAGCTAAAGGATTATTTGTTGTTTCAAACTTAAGCACAGATTACCGCGTTGCCATCTTATACAGTGCTGAAAATCCAGATAATCAAATCAGCATTGGCTGCGGTAAACGCTAAAGGTGCCAGGCACCTTTTCCTTAAGCAGTGCGGTGTAAAAGAACTTGTTTTTAAAATATAAATATTTAGCGTTGGGCTTGAATGAGTGGTCCGCCTGGTAAGTAATTTAAGGGGTCCACGGGTTCGTGATTTTGTCTGATTTCAAAATGAAGGTGAACTCCCGTGGCGCGCCCAGTGCGTCCCATGCCACCTAAGATATGACCTTGTTTTACTTTTTGTCCCTCACGAACATAGATCTTATTTAGGTGGGCATAAAGTGTTGCCCAGCCGGTGTCGTTTTCAACAATGACAAGTTTGCCAAAGCCACTAAAGGCTCTGCCTGTGTAGATAACGGTGCCAGCATGAGCAGAAAAAATTGGAGTGCCTTTGCCTGCAGCAAGATCCAATCCCCAATGGGGGCGTTTAGCACGTGGGATAAAGCCTCTGGTCATTCTGGCTTCATCGACTGGCCAATCAAAGTAGGGAGTGTCTCCACTCTGGCCACGTCTTGCAATAGTTGGAGATAGATTAAGATCTTGGCCCTCTTCATCATCTACGTTTATAAAGTCATCTTGAATTTGTTCTTCGTGGCGGCCCATAACAAGCGGGGGCATTTGAAGGGAGTTGCAGCCAATAATGAGGGCGACAAAAAAGAAAGCGCTCCCTGTTAACAACGCACTGTTTATGGAAATGGTGCCTGGCACCTTTGTAGTAAGCTTCATATTACAACACCAATTATAGTCTCTTTTCGGTAAAAAAGAGAGCTTGGTTTAATTGTAGATGGGGAATTGCTCACATAAACTCTTAACATCTTTGTGTATCTGATTAATTAGAGAGGTGTTTTCAATGTCTCCTAGAACTTTGGCTATCCACTGGCCAATTGTCTGCATTTCTTTTTCTT
>CAYMKD010000241.1:0-4651 GCA_964390435.1 uncultured Pseudobdellovibrionaceae bacterium
TTAAGTACCCAAACATTTTTTATAATAAAGAAACTGGGCAAGGGAACCCCTTTTATTATTTCACAAATGGAGTTGCAGCTAGTGAAGTTTCTGTTGATAGATATACTGGAGAACTCAAGGTATTACGCACAGAACTCTTTATGGATTTAGGTCGCCCCCTTCATCAAGAAATTGACCACGGTCAAGTGACTGGGGCTTTTGTACAAGGTATGGGCTGGGTTACAACTGAGAACTTATTTTATAATAAAGACGGGCGACTTGTTTCTAACTCGCCAAGCACCTATAAAATCCCCAGCGTGCATGACATTCCTAGAGTTTTTAACTGTCATTTAATTGATAATCCTTTAAATACAAAAAATGTAAAAGCAAGTAAAGCTGTTGGCGAACCACCTTTGTTATTAGCTGTCTCTGTGTGGACAGCGGTTAAAGATGCTCTAAGATCCGCTACAGGGAATGCTTGCCCAATAAAACTCCCTGCCACTCAAGAAGAAATTTTTATGTCTCTTCAGGATAAGCTGTGACTTCTTTTGCAAAAAGTTTAACTGCACTTAACGAGCAAAATAACTCTTTTGTGCTCGTCACTCTTATTAATATTAAAGGCAGTGCTCCTCAAGTTATTGGAGCAAAAATGCTCGTCACTAGTGAGGGTTTATATTGGGGTACTGTGGGTGGGGGCAAAATTGAGGCTCATTGTATTCGTCATGCAAAAAACTTATTACAACATAAAGCCGGCGCAGAAACCCAAACCTGGAATTTGCAAAAAGATATTGGCATGTCTTGTGGCGGTGAAGTGAGTTTGTTTTTTGATGTCACTCTTGTAGACTCTTGGCATATCTCTATTTTTGGTGCTGGTCATATTTCACAAGAGCTTTGCCGCGTATTGCAAACATGGAGCTGCCAAGTCTCTGTGTTTGATACAAGAGCTGACTGGCTTGAGAAATTGCCTAGTGCTGAAAATATTAACAAAAAACTCTCTGCTTCTCTAGCTCAAGAAGTCCTAACATTGCCACAAAAAAGTTTTTTATTATGCATGACCATGGGACATGCAACAGACTTACCTATATTAATGGAAGCTTATAAAAAATTTGAAATTTTCTCTCTTGTTGGAGTGATTGGCTCTGACATAAAGGCTGAAAAAATAAAAAAAGAGCTTTTAGAGTCTGGAGCAAACTCAAGCCAGGTGTCACAGTTGGCCTCGCCACTTGGCTTACCCATTGGCAATAACACTCCTAGTGAAATTGCCATAAGTATCTGTGCCTTGCTGTTAGCAAAGAGAGATCAACGAAGTTTTACTGTAGAGAATGGGTTTGTAACGGACCTATAACTTCAATTTTATTTGTCATGAGTCCATCCACTGGGAATTTCATAATAGTTTCTAGCTCTTCTTTTGAATCAACTTGTGATGGATAAATTTTTGTTCCATGACGGTGGGCTAGCTTGATAAAATTTTCTGGCCACCCCCAAAGCATATCGATAAATAAAATTCCCTTTAGATTTTGATTAAGTCGCTCCATAGTTTCTCTGATAGGTACAAAAAGCTTTTGATTTTGACAAACTTTGGGGAAATATCCGAAAGCTCCTGTTAAAAGGTATTTTTTAAAACATTCTTTTGATGGCCCTCCCCCTTGATAAATACTTTCTTGAACTCCAAGAGCCCTCAATTCGTTTTCGAAATCAGGATTATCAAAATAAGGAAAGTACACGCGTTTTCTTATTTCTTCAGGATATTTTTTAATTATCCGAATAAATGTTTCAACTGTTCTGGTCATTCTATCTTTTTGATCAACAAGATATTTCTTATCAGGAAATTCATAAAGTAAATCGAGAACTTCTTCTAAGCTTGGGACCATGCCTATATACTTTCCACGAAATGGAAAAGTTTCACCATTATTGTATGTGTATCCGTAACCTATATCTAAACTCCTAATATAATCAAAACTTTGCTCATGAGTTACGCAAGCTCCATTAGTATTACATTTGCAACCGTCATTACATCTCGCATCTGTTCTGCAATCAAGAGTCCAATCATGAAACACCACCATCCTGGAAATTTGATCATTTGGCTCAGTCGTTGGATGAATATCAAATTCAACCATGGTGGCTCCTAATTTAAAAGCCTCACGGATAGATGGAATTGTATTTTCCATAAATTCATGTCCTGTTTGATCGACAAGGACAGCTGTGCAAGTTTCACTTGTTAAATTTTCTCTCGCGTAAGTTTGATGAACTCCCCTGTGAGCAATTAACTCAAATGCTAAAGAAAAGTTAATATAAGACAAACTTGTAATTAGAAAAAAAACTGCGACTCTCATAAGTTTTTTCCATTTCTATTTTATGAATTTAGAACATTTTTTTAAACTAATGAAAGCCGCGTCGCAGCTTCCGGCCTACGGAACTGCTATTTGACTCTTGCTCTGTTTTTAGTACCAGCAAATTTTTATCACTTATATTTACCTAATTATTAGCCCCCAAGCGCCCCATGCGCCCACTATTAAAGTCTTCAAAAGCCTCAGCGATTTCTTTTTTAGTGTTCATTACAAATGGGCCATAGCCAATAAGTGGCTCATTGATGGGTTCTCCACCTAAAATTAAAATCTTAGCTTCTTTGAGAGCCTCAAGGGCAAACTCCTCTTCATCCATATCAAGAACCGCAAGCTCTGCAGCATGAATAGTTTCACCACTGCCAAGTTTTACTTGTCCTGAAAGAACAAAAACCAAACTGGTGTGCCCTTTTGGCAAACTTAACTCTGCTTTACTGCCTTCATTTAATCGCACATCCCACAAATTAATAGGCGTAAAAGTTTCAGCTGGGCCCTTTTTGCCAGCAAACTCTCCAGCAATCACGCTCAAAGAGCCAGCCTTATTCGGCAATTCAACTCGGGGAATGCTTGCGTTTAAAATACCTTGGTATTTAGGTTTTGCCTTTTTATCTTTTGCTGGCAAATTAACCCAGAGTTGTACCATCTCAAAAACTCCTCCGGTCTTTGAGAACTCTTTACCATGCAACTCCTCATGTACAAGACCAGATGCAGCTGTCATCCATTGCACATCCCCAGGGCCGATCACACCACCACCACCTGCAGAGTCATGATGCTCAACCTCACCAGAGTAAACAATCGTAACTGTTTCAAAACCGCGGTGGGGATGCTCCCCCACACCTCTGCGATGTTTTGAAGGTGTGAATTCAGATGGTCCTGCATAATCCATAAGTAAAAATGGTGAAATATCTTTAGCGATGTCATTATAAGTAAATATAGAGCGCACTGGAAATCCATCACCAACCCAGTGAGGTGTGTCACTTCTTTGAGTATATAAAAGTTTTTTCATAACTTAATCCTTCTTCTGTGCTGTACTTTACCACTTTTAAAGCCAGCTTTGTTTATAATCCTCTACATATTGTTTAAGACCAATGGGCTTACTACCCAAAATAGATTCTACATTTGAATTTTCACCTGCATTATAGCCCTCTTTTAAAAAACCAAAAATCATAATCATAAAATCTACATAATCTTTTGGTAATCCGGCAGATAATAATCCACCCTTTAGCTCCTCAGGAGTGATTTCATGGTATACAACTTTTTTCCCAGTCGCTGCAGAAATAGCTTCTGCAACCTCAATGTGAGTTACAGCACTGAGCCCCGCAAGATCAAAAGCCTGATTATTTTTATCATCTGTAGTTAAAAGTTTTGCCGCTACAGAAGCGATGTCTCTTACATCTATAAAACTAACTTTTGCACTACCTGCTGGAAGTAAAATTTTATTTTGCTCTAAAATCCCCTGAATCCAAAAAGTGTTAAAGTTTTGTAAAAACCAATTAGGTCTAATAATGTTGTAATTTAAACCTGATTTCTCAAGTTCAAGTTCGGCTCTTCTAAAAGGGGAGGTCTCAACTGCATTGGCCCCCATAGCTGTCATAAGAACAACTTTTTTTAAGCCTCTTCGTTTAGCTTCCTGAATTAATGGAGAGAGCATAGCATGTTGATCAGCATAACCTGGAGGAGACAAGAAAAAAGCCTTATCTACATTTTCAAAAGCCGCCCTAATGCCCTCACCTGTTGCTAAATTCACACGCACCTTCTCGCCATTAGTTGACGAAACTGTTTTACTTGTTGTTGTTCGAACCTTGTGTCCTTGTGACTTTAAAATCTTAACAAGCTCTGTACCGACAGATCCTGAAGCCCCTACCACTAATGTTAAATCTTGACTCATTTGGCTCTCCTTTTGTTTGGTCATTTTTTAATAACCTTGTTATGTAACTACTATCGTCTATTTTTTGATTGTTGATTAGATGCACAAATTGAATTATATTGTTTCTATAAGGAAACAATGGATATTGAATTAACTAGGTTTTTCGTAAAAGTTGTGCAAAATGGCAGCTTTTCAAGGGCCGCAGACATTCTAAAAGTACCTAAATCTACTGTGAGTAAGGCCATTAGTAGTTTAGAGAAAGAGACGGGCACTAAGCTACTCTTGCGAACAACAAGAAGCCTGACTCTGACAGCTGCTGGGCGAGCTTTTTATGAAACCTGTCTTGTGCCCATTCAGATTTTAGAAGATGCGCAAAAGTCCTTATATGGACAAGATAGTATTCTCTCTGGATTAGTACGAATCACTGCACCTGAAGACATCGGCTCAGAAGTCATTGCCCCCA
>CAYMKD010000242.1:0-4635 GCA_964390435.1 uncultured Pseudobdellovibrionaceae bacterium
CCAAAATTCGTCATTTTTTACTCAATCTAAGACCCTTAATTGAGGTTTAGCTAAGAGAAAACGCCGACTGGCAAAGTAGCTTACTAAGCCAGTTAGAGTTGTTATGATAATTACTAAGGCGAAGGAGAGCCACCAGTTAGGTAAACTCGTACGCGAAAAAATAAAGTAAGATATGGCAAAACTTGCCACTTGGCTCAGCAAGGTCCCCATAATAGCTGCCGCGCCACCTAACATTAAAAACTCAGAAATCATAAGGCCACTGACCATTTTTTGTGATCCTCCAAGGACTTTAAGAAGCTCAATCTCATACTTTCTTTGAAAAATTTCAAAACTTACTATGGCAAATAAAACTACAAACCCAGTAAAAACACATAAAACGGCCATAAAAATTAAAGCCCAGCTAAATTGTGAAGCAATCTCTAGAATTTTCACTACGGTGCGAGAAATATCAAGCATGGATACGTTGGGGAACTTCTGTACTAATTTACTCTGTAGTTGGTTTTTTTCAATCTCATCTAGATTCATGATAGAGGCTAAGAAAATTTTAGGTGCTTCATCTAAAACTCCTGGCTGGAATTGCACAAAAAAGTTGGGCTGAAAACTTGTCCATAATACTTTTCTAAAATTAACAATTTGTCCCTCAATTGGAACCCCTTGAACATCAAATAAAAGCTTATCTCCAATCTTAAATCCCAGTCTTTCAGCAAATTTTTGCTCAACAGAAATCTCTGGTATTTTATTCGAGTTAAAATCATAGTTTCCGGTAAAATCCTGACCTTCCACAATTTTTTCTGAATCAGAAAGACCCAAACGATAACTTAAATTAAAACCACGGTTGCGAAAACGATACTCCCTCTCTTCTTCTCTTGTCATAGCCTTGCCTACAGATTTTTTTTCAAAGGCCTCACCGTTGACTTTTTCAAGTCTTGAGCGAATCATTGGCGAAACAAATTGTAATTTATAATTCATTTCAGCTAAAAACTTTTCAACGGGCTCTAATTGTTCGGGCTGAATATCAAATAAAAATAAACTTGGAACTTTTGACCCCTCAGGATTTGACACTTCAGTTTGCAAATCATTTTGAATTTGAGGAATTAAGTTTAACAAAAGGGACCCTAAACTAATTGCTACAAAGCTTGTGAGCGTGCCCAGAGGACGTCTACTTAAATTTCTAAAGACAAGTTTTGAAGCAAGAGCTTTAGTTTTTAAGTTTTTAATAAATTTTAATAAAAGAAATCCAATAAAAAGTAGCACAATTGAAGAGCCCATAAGTGTTAAAGTAAAAATGCTGCCAATGTAATAAGATTTAGATAACCACATTGCCAATAACCAATAAAAAACAATAGCTGGAATATAATAAGGCCATAGGGATTTGCCTCCCTCAGACATGCTTGGCAGAGATTCACTAAATATATCTTTTGGTTTTAAATTTAAAATTTTAAATAACAGTGGCGCACAGATAAAAAGATTACCAATAATCGCAATCAAAAAAGCCACTATAATAGTTGAGTAATTTAAACTAAGCTCCAATTTAAATTGCGAAAGCCCACTGACCATTTCACGAATAAGTGGCACGAGAGCGAGCGACAGAAATGTTGTTGGCATGGAAGCGGCCAGCCCCAAAAAAACAAGCTGAGTTAAAAATAGCTTTAAAACATTTTTATGAATCATTCCCAACGAAATTAAAATGGCCATTTCTCTGTAATGCCTGGCCAACCACATTCGAAATAGATAAGCTGTCCCCACTGATGATAAAAATAAAGCTACAATGGATACAAGACCCAAATAATCATTTAAGTATTTTAAGATTTGACCAGCACTTTCAGAAGCACTTTTGTGAGTGATCACTCGAACAGCTGGGTCGACAAGTTGATTAAATAAATTCTTTTCTAGTTTTTCAAGATCTGTAGATTCTGGTAGCTTGTAAAAATAAGTATAGCTGACCGTAGCTCCGCGATCTAATAATCCTGTGAATGGCAAGTTAGATTCTGACATATAAATGCGTGCAGCAATACTAGAGCCTCTAATTGAGCTTGCAGCATCATTCTTTACTACATCATCTATAATAAACTTCTGTGTACCTACTTCTAATTGATCACCAATCTTTGCACCTAATTGAATAAGAATTTCAGGATAGACCCAAAGCTTTTTTTCTTTCTCCAAAATTAATTTATTCATAGCTGGAGTTGCAATACCTTGATTCTCTAATAAAATTTCGCCATAAAATGGATAGTTAGACGCAATGGTTTTTAATTCCACCAGACGCGAAAGACCATTAAAACTAACCATTGCAAACATCTCTGTAGATGAAGTCTCTGGTATGTCAGGTCCAATAGTTTTTCTAACAGCTGAGAGTTCTTCTTCTGTAAAGGGGCGTCTGCAGCTCACTGCAATATCTGCTGTGAGAATACTTTTAGATTGTTTTGTTAAGCTTTTATCAATAGAAGTTTTAAACATTTCAAGAGCAACAAAGCCTGTGAGTCCAAGACATAAGTTTAAAACAAAAAATAAAGTAAATCTTCGGTTGTTAATTAGAGATCTGGCTGCAAGTTTAAAAATCACTGAGAAACCTTTATTTTAAATCATCTCTTGGAGTTGACCATTTACAAGCTCCAGACAACGGTGACAGCGTTTTGCAAGCTCAGCACTATGAGTTACTAGCAGCATAGTCATTTGCTCTGCCGTAACTAGGTCAAACAGATTCTGCATAACATTTTGACCTGTCGACTCATCTAGATTTCCACTTGGCTCATCAGCTAAAAGTATTTGTGGCCGAATTACGCTGGCTCTTGCAATAGCAACACGCTGACACTCTCCCCCACTCATCTCATGAGGAAAGTGAGTCATGCGATGAGCGAGTCCTACTGCTTTTAAAGCCTCAAGAGCCATAGCTTGGGCTTGATCACGCTTTTGGATTTCAAGCGGTAGACTGACGTTCTCAAGAGCCGTTAATGTCGGCATGAGATGAAATTGTTGAAATATAAAGCCCATATTTTGTCCTCTAAATAAAGTCAGTTCATCTTCTTTAAGTTCGGACAGTTTGTTGTTTAAAATTTGCACATACCCACTTGTTGGATTATCAAAACCAGCAATAAGACTTAACAGAGTGGATTTGCCGCTGCCAGAAGCTCCCACAATGGCAATCGTCTCGCCTTTTTTCACCTCTAAATTAATAGATTTCAAAACTTCTATGTTCGTAAGCCCTTGGTGATAATTCTTTTTTAAATTTTCAATTTTTAGTATCACAGAAGTTTCTCGATATATGGAAAAACAGATTCGGCTATTTTTTTATGACCTTTTTCATTTGGATGAATCATATCTGTTTGATTTAAATTTTTATCTCCAGCCACCCCATCTAACAAAAAAGGAATTAAAGGAATTTGATATTTTTTTGCCAGGTCAGGAAAAATGGCAGCGAATTTTTGTGTGTAGTCTTTGCCGTAATTAGGTGGCATTTTAAATCCCGCCAAAAGCACTTTTATTTTTTGCTTTTTTACCTCTTCAATCATTTGTGCTAAATTTTTTTTCGTCTCTTCAACTTTAAATCCCCTGAGTCCATCATTAGAACCTAGAGCAATAAGAACCATATCCGGATGAGATTTTAAAATCCAATTGAGACGATTAGGGCCACTTGCCGTTGTTGACCCACTCACTCCAGAATTAATTACTACTATATTGGCTTTCTTTTTTTTAAGCATTTGCTCTAAAATAGCCGGAAAGGCAGAGTCTTTAGTAACACCATAACCTTCAGTTAATGAGTCACCAAGAATTACAATACGAAAGTCCTGCTCACTCGCAAAACTAAATGCGACCTGTAATAGAAATGCCAATATGAATGTCAGGATTATTTTTATCTTCATAGTTCAAAGAAGCATATCAGAGTGCCATTGAGGAGCAAGAGTTGATTCCGTGAGTAATTCTAACTTTTGTCTAGTTAGAATTTATCATAAATATTCCGATAAGTTAGCGATGGATCGCTACTTATTTTCTGGTGTTTTAACACTTCTTTTATTGCAGTCCGCAATTCTATTGGGAGATCTTGGTTTAATTCCAGGATGGTCATGGTCTTTTACGCATAGCTCACAAAGTAAACAAATGATCTTAGGTAAAGTTCTAAGTGTACATCAAAATGTACGTCGCAAAGAATCCACATCAATCATTTGGGAAAATTCTGAAAAAAATGACTCTCTATATGCTTACGACAGTGTTCTTACTTTATCCAATAGCACTACAGAGTTAGAAATTAAGGGCGATATTCATTTAAAACTACAAGAAAATACTTTAGTCGTTTTAACTCCTCCGGAACAAGAACATACAGGACCAATGCGACTTACTTTTTATCGAGGTAACTTTCGCTCTCGCTCAAGCAATGAAAGCTTAAAATTAGGAACTAAAAATTGGTCTCTTGAGGCTGCACCTGGCTCTGATTTAAGCTTGCGATCCATAGACGAAGACAATTTAGAGGTTGAAATTGTAAAAGGTGAAGTCAAACTACAATCACAGAAAGATCAATCTAAAACAAAAAAACTACTTGGTGGACAAAAGGCAACTCTCTCTAAAAATGAAATCGAAAATTTGCAAAAAATAGATCAAAATATTATTTGGCAAATGCCTCAACCTGCACGCATCTACTCT
>CAYMKD010000243.1:0-4611 GCA_964390435.1 uncultured Pseudobdellovibrionaceae bacterium
ATGATCCAGATATATGTGGAGCACAAATCACTTCCGATGGATTAATATATCGAACTAATGATATTACTGATCGATTCAAATATAAAAATACATACAAAGAAACTTACGAAGAAGCCTTGAAGTTATTGATAAACAAGTAATGAAAATAACTTATTGGCTAAATCCCCTCTTACTTTAACCGTGAATCTTGCAAAACAAGCATGAAAATCAAAGCTTGCATATTATTCATTTTATTTTTTGGATGCAGCTCAAATGAGTATGCATATCAGCCCTCAAGAGGTTCAGTCCTTGTTCATGAAGTACTTGCTGAAACCGCCAAAACTGTCAAAAAAGAATATGGTCTTCATCCTTGTGGTTCCGGGGTTTCTATGCCTGGCGGACCAATTAGATTCATAAGCATTTGTTTTGATTCTCGAAATGCATATAGCAGAAATGAATTAAGGGTATTATTAATTAAAATTGCTGACCTAATGATACAAGAAGTTAGCAAAAATGAAGAAATTCAAAAACACCTTCTAACTCCCCCATTTACTGCAAAAAACGTTGAGGTTATCATTTATAACCATGATGCAAAAGGGTATGAATTATTTGATCCTCAAATATGTGTCGCAGAGATTTATCCTGAAGGTCTAATCTATCGTACGTCTGATCCAGACAACCCCCTGAGATATAAAAACAAACATCGAGAAACTTACGAAGAAGCTTTAGAGCTATTGAAAAATAAGCAATAAAGATAACATAAATTTCTAGGTCAATGGTAGTTTAATTTTGAACCTTGCAAAACAAACATGAAAATTAAACTAGGCATATCATTCATTTTAATTTTAGCTTTTTCCTTGAAAGGTTGTGGATATCAAATCCCCCGCGAAGAAAGGCTCGTAGATGAAATAATAGCCAAAACTGCTAAAGCTGTACAAAAAGAATATGGCCTTCAACCTTGTGGTTCTGGAGCCTCAATGCCTGGAGGGCCAATTAGATCAATTAATATTTGTTTCGATTCTCGGAAATTATACAACAAAGATCAATTAAGAGAGCTATTGATAAATATAGCTAAAACCATGATTTTAGAAGTTAGTAAAAACAAAGAGATTCAACAATTTATTCACAGCCCCCCTTTTGATGAATCCAATGTCGAAATCATTATCTATAACCATGGTAGTGATGGAACTAATAAATTTGATCCAGAAATCTGCGTTGCTCAAATTTTTGATGCTGGCTTAGTATATCGTACATTGGATCCTATCAATCCTCTTAGATATAAAAATAGATATAGTGAAACATATGAAGAAGCTTTAGAGCTATTAAAGATCAGTAACATAAATAATTAAGCCGACTCTACGGCAGTGAACATTTGATCCTGATGACCATACTTTATTGAAAATTCTAAGCTGCCTGTACGTCATCTCCACCACATATGGAATAGTTTTTTGCCAATCGCTCAAGCGACTCCGAATTTTTGATGATCTGCCATAGCCAACGTGCCATTCATACGTGCAACGCCCTAATCGACTATCCTGATGAACTGCGTAAACGAATTCATGTTGTAGCAATCGCTCCCGCAGCTTATATTTATGAAGAAACTTGTGGAAGCGTTATCCATTATCGAGCTCCATGGTGGCGAGACCTTATTCCGTGGTTTGACCAAAAGGGTGCTATCCGTGAAAGACATAACGTAATTGCACTAGATTCGCACCCACAAGCTTCATTATTCGACCACGAATTTATGAGCCCTACTTACAAAGAAAAAATAAGTTTTCACATAAATGAATTTATGAAAAAACATGGAAATTAAATATGAAAATTAGACGATATTTACTATTAATTTTAACTCTATACTTTAAAATGTATGGGCATAGTTACCAACCCTCCAGAGGTTCAGAACTTGTTCATGAAATAATTGCTAAAACTGCTAAATCAGGACAAAAAGAGTATGGTCTTAAACCTTGCGGCTCTGGAGCCTCGATGCCTAATGGGCCTATTAAAACAATACGCTTAAGCTTTGACACTCGGAAAGCGCACACCAAAGATCAATTAAGAGAATTGCTGATTAATATGGCTCAACTGATGGTTCAGCAAGTAGAGGATAACGAGGAAATTCAAAAGTTTATCAAAAATCCGCCATTCACAGTCAATAACGCTGAAATTATTATTTTTAATCACGATGAAAAAGGATTACAAGTATATGATCCATGCATCGGTGTGGCTCAGATAAGCAACAGTAAGTTATGGTATGTCACGAATGATCCTAATGGCTCAATTAAGTATAAAAATGAATACGAAGAAACTTACGAAGAAGCTTTAGAGCTATTGAAAAACAAGCACTGAAACTAACTTAATGGCTAGCTCCCTCTTATTTTGAACGTGAACCTTGAAAAAAAACATGAAAATCAAAGGCTGTATATTATTCATTTTAATTTTAGCCTTTTTCATGAAAGGCTGTGGATATCAACATTCCAGAGAATCAATGCTCGTAGATGAAATAATAGCCAAAACTGCTAAAGCTGTACAAAAAGAATATGGCCTTCAACCTTGTGGTTCTGGAGCCTCAATGCCTGGAGGGCCAATTAGATCAATTAATATTTGTTTCGATTCTCGGAAATTATACAACAAAGATCAATTAAGAGAGCTATTGATAAATATAGCTAAAACCATGATTTTAGAAGTTAGTAAAAACAAAGAGATTCAACAATTTATTCACAGCCCCCCTTTTGATGAATCCAATGTCGAAATCATTATCTATAAC
Organism: uncultured Pseudobdellovibrionaceae bacterium; assembly: GCA_964390435.1. Classification (GTDB taxonomy): domain Bacteria; phylum Bdellovibrionota; class Bdellovibrionia; order Bdellovibrionales; family Bdellovibrionaceae; genus CAYMKD01. The sequence continues at coordinate 2,744 of CAYMKD010000243.1, forward strand.
CATGGTAGTGATGGAACTAATAAATTTGATCCAGAAATCTGCGTTGCTCAAATTTTTGATGCTGGCTTAGTATATCGTACATTGGATCCTATCAATCCTCTTAGATATAAAAATAGATATAGTGAAACATATGAAGAAGCTTTAGAGCTATTAAAGATCAGTAACATAAATAAATAAACTGCCTGTACAGCAGCTCCACAACATGTGGAATAGTTTTTTTGCCAATAGCTCAAGCGACTCCGAATTTCTGATGATCTGCCATAGCCAAGGAGCAATCCATACATGCAACGCCCTAATCGATTACCCTAAAGAACTTCGTAAGCGAATTCATGTTGTCGCAATTGCCCCAGCAGCATATATTTTATGAAGAAACTTGTGGAAGCGTTATCCATTATCGAGCTCCATGGTGGCGAGACCTTATTCCGTGGTTTGACCAAAAGGGTGCTATCCGTGAAAGACATAACGTAATTGCTCTTGATTCGCACCCGCAGGCATCACTATTCGACCACGAATTTATGAGTCCTACTTATCAAAAAAAGATAAAAGAGCATATTCAACACTTTATACTTTCACGTGAGGGCACATAAATGCGTAGAAATATCACAATATGTTTACTGACTTTAGTAATTTTAGCCGGCTTTAGCATGAAAAAGAATGAATGTTTGCCATCTAGTGATCTTGTCCATAAGATACAATCAAATACATCTAACACAATTAAAACCAAATATCAAATTTACCCTTGCGGCAGTGGTGCATCAATGCCAGAAGGTGTAATCACATCAATTACTTTGTGTTTTGATACTAAATCTCCCTTTACTAAAAATCAATTAAGAAAAATTCTGCTCGAAACGGGTGAGCTATTACTAAATAACGTTTTGATCAACGATGAAATTCAAATATACCTTAAAGAAAAGCCATTCACTATAAAAAATATTGAGATAATTATTTACAACAACGACTCAAATGGAGGAGATGTTTTTGACCCAGAAATATCTGTAGCAAGGATATCCCAAGGACTTTTAATTTATCGAACGACAGATGTAAATGCACCACTGAGCTATAAGTATACCTACAAAGAATCGTATGAAGAAGCATTAGAGTCATTGAAACCCATGATAAATAAAAATGAAACCTAGACGATATTTACTATTAATTTTAACTCTTTACTTTAAAATGTATGGGCATAGTTACCAACCCTCAACGGGTTCAGAATTTGTTCATAAATTAATTGCCATCACAGCTAAGGAAGGTAAAAATGTATACGGACTTCATCCCTGTGGTTCAGGAATATCTATGCCTGATGGCCCAATTAGAAAATTTATTTTATCCTTTAATTCTCGAAGTTCTCTAAGCAAAGAGCCAATTAAGAGCACTTTTAATAAAGTTGGCAAAAAACATCGCATTAGAGGTAAGCAAAAACGATGAAATTCAAACTCACCTTATGAGAAACCTTTCACAGAAAAGCATGTCAGGATAATTATTTACAATTACGACTCAAAAGGATTGAGATTATTTGATCCATGTATATGTGCAGCTGAGATTGACAACAACAAATTATGGTACGCTACCAATAATCCAAATGATCCTTTTAACTATAAAAATGAATTCGAAGAAACTTATGAAGAAGCTCTGAATCTATTAAAGAACAACGATTAAACATACGAATTTGCTGGGTCTTAGGATCCAGCAGCCTCAACTAAAATTAAGGACAAAGCATGTGCGATTTCCAAAAGTTAGTAATCTTCCTGATTTTTGTATGTAACTTGGAATTACATAGCTATCAACCTTCAAGAGGTTCAGCACTTGTTCATGAAATAATTGCTAAAACCGCTAATGAAATCAAAAATAAATATGATCTTAAACCATGT
>CAYMKD010000244.1:0-3269 GCA_964390435.1 uncultured Pseudobdellovibrionaceae bacterium
CGGCCAGTCGCAGGCCGCTTATTTAAAAGCACTCAATTACCGAGATCTCTTTGCAATTAATGGCGGCAATATCTTAAGTTTTTTTCCAAACGTTCTTAAGCAGCGCTCTTTAGTGAGTGGTGGTTTAGAGTCCTTAATAAAAAATGGTTTTAAGATTAATGGGCTTTTTACGACAAAAGGGCTCGAACGATATGTTAAAAAAAATGTTCTGGCCACAGATGAGTTCTCACAACTCGGCGTTGAGCTTTATGTTATAGCGACCCAACTCAATCATAGTCGTAAAGTTGTATTTGGTCCTTTTAGGGAGAGTTACAAATCTAAGGGTATTAAATATGCCAACTATGCTTCCATTAGCCAAGCCGTTGCAGCTTCGGCATCCTTGCCTCCGGTATATGCACCTTTTGGAATTCGCAAACCAGATGGCAAAGAGCTTTATTTTTTTGATGGGGAAATTCGTGACACGCTTTCAACTCACGTAGCTGCGGACCATGGGGCAGATCTTGTCATTGCAAGTTATTCGGTACAACCCTATCACTACAACCCAGAGATGGGCAGCTTACATAAATACGGAATTCCCGTAATTATCAATCAAGCTCTTTACCAAGTTATCCAACAAAAGATCGAAAAGCATATAGAGCATCAAAATGGTATTCGCCTGATTTACAACGCAGTTGATGGGTATTTTAAACAGGCAGGAATTGCCGAAGAACATCGAGAAAAAGTCTTAGAGATAATTCGTCAGCGCGTGGGCTACAAACCTGAGGTTGATTATATTTATATTCATCCAAAACCACAAAATCATGAAATGTTTTTTGTGGATCACTTTAGCTTAAATCCTGCGATCCTAGCTCGCATTGTGCGTATTGGATTTAAATCTGCGATTAATGTTTTAAGACAACATGACCTTTAACAATCAATTTTTTATCGAAGCTACTGATAGCATTTTTTAAATCAAAGCTCGCTCGATAGCTTGAAAAATCGGGCCAGAAACAAAACCTAGGCCCACAACTAAAACAGCAACAACCGTAATTGCAACACGAGTCGCACGTAGCGAGTGAGTTGCTTCAGCACCGTCACCTTCGGTCATGTACATAACAACGATCGGTCTTAAATAGTAATAAGCACTTATAACTGAATTAATCACACCCCAAAGTGCTAGCCAGATTAGACCTTCGCCAATAGCGGCTGTGAATAAATAAAACTTACCAAAAAACCCTATGGTTGGTGGAATACCCGCAAGAGAGAGTAAAAATATAGCAAGACAAAGAGCCATCTTTGGACTTCTCTTTGCAAACCCAGCCATGTCATCGGTATTAAGAATTGTATTTTCATTTTTTTCAAACAAACACACTATCGCAAAAGCACCAAGGGTCATTAGCGAATAACCGATCAAATAAAATACAACACCCGAGGCCCCAAAAGAACTTTGTTGGCTAATACCTGTCGTAATTAAACCAACCAATAAGTATCCAGAGTGAGCTACACTGGAGTATGCAAGCATTCGCTTTAAATTGTCTTGCAATAAAGCCGCCGTATTACCAACGATCATTGTAATCACTGCAAGCCACTGCAAAATATCTAGCATATTCTCAGAACTCACCACACCTTTAGTTGCCATCAACCTTAAAAAGGCCGCAAAAGAAGCTGCTTTAACTGCAGTCGACATTAAGGCAGAAATTGGCGTTGGCGCTCCTTGGTAAACATCAGGAGTCCACGCATGAAATGGAGCAATAGACACTTTAAAGCAAAATCCAAAGGTAACAAAAGCCAAACCAAAAACAAAAATTCGACTCGTGCCTATTAGTTGAGGCGTCTGCTCAACAAGTGCCGGCAAATACGTGCTACCAACACTGCCAAAAATCATAGCTATACCGTATAAAAAAACAGCTGAAGCAAAACTTCCTAAAACAAAGTATTTAAACGCAGCTTCTTTGGATCTTCTTTCCTCATGACTCATAGCTATCAATAGATAAAGAGCCAGAGACATAATCTCAAGACCGATAAAAACCATAATCAAATCAAGAGCCGAAGTTAGAATCAACATGCCCAGAGCTGAACTCATTGTTAAAAAAATCATCTCTGAAAACTGTGGCCCCTTAGTCGCTTGGTTTTCATAAGCTAAACACAAAGCCCCGCCTGTTATTAATAAAACAATCACACTGATCCATGTCGTAAGACCATCAAATACAAGTGCATTTGCAAAAGCTGTTTTTCCACCACCAGAAAATACTATTGATAAGCCAGCAGCTAAAATTAAACCCGAAAGTGCTTGGGCTAGACTTGCAAAAGGCGTTTGCTCGCGATTGCCTCTTAAAACTTTTATCGTTATGGGTACAAGACTCCATAAAAATAAAGCAATCATTGGTGAAACTAATAAGACATCATTAAGACCAATATCAATTTTCATTTTCTACCTCAGGAGCTGCTGACTCAATGCTTGGGCTATCAACTTCTTGGATTTGCATTAGCGCCTCTTCGACCCCAGCAATTTTTAACTCATAAGAGCCCAAGTTAGAAACAAGGTGATCTACACTAGCTTTGCTGTAATCAAGAAACATTCCTGGCTTTAAGCCCATCCAAAAAATCATAATGATTAAAGGAACCATCACTGTTATTTCACGAATATTTAAATCTTGCAGTGGGTGTTTTTCATCTTTAACAAGTCTTCCCTCCTCACCAAAGAACACTTTTTTAAACATCCACAACATGTACACGGCACCTAATACAACTCCAAGAACGGCAAAGTAAATAAACTCAGGACGCACTTGATAACCACCAAGGAGAATTAAAAACTCTCCAATAAAACCATTGGTCATCGGCACAGCAATACTCGATAGTGTCACAATAAAAAAGATGATTGAGTATATTGGCAAACGACTTGCCAAACCACCGTAGTCGGCAATTTGCCGTGAGTGCGTGCGCTCATAAATCATGCCCACAAGCAAGAAGAGAGCTCCTGTGCTTATTCCGTGGTTTAACATTTGATATAAAGCACCCGTCACACCATATGTGTTCAGAGCAAATAAACCTACGATTACATAACCCATATGAGAGACTGAAGAGTAGGCTACTAGTTTTTTAATATCAGGCTGTACCATGGCAACTAAGGCACCATAAATAATTCCGATGGTGCCAACAGCAAAAAACAACCAGCTCCAGTAAGCCACCGCTTCTGGAAAAAGCGGAATTGCCCAGCGAAGAATTCCGTAAGTTCCCATTTTAAGCATGACCCCCGCCAGAATAACAGAGCCGGGAGTGGGAGCCTCAAC
>CAYMKD010000244.1:3279-4604 GCA_964390435.1 uncultured Pseudobdellovibrionaceae bacterium
TCTGGCAACCAAGTATGAAATGGAAATACCGGTACTTTAATCGCAAAGGCTAAAATAAAAGCAAAGAATATCACTGTTTGTGGGCTAAAAAATTCACCGCCAATAAAAGCAATATTTAAGCGGTAAAAATCAAGTAGGCTTGCACTCATCTGACCAAATGAATCTGCTGTTAAGAACATCATATAAATGATGGCCAGTAACATTAATACCGAGCCAACCATTGTATAGATAAAAAACTTAACTGTTGCATAAATTCGTCTTGGTCCGCCCCAAATACCAATCATAAAGTACATTGGCACAAGAGAGAGCTCCCAAAAAACATAAAAGAACACAGCATCCATAGCAAGGAAGGTGCCTATCATTGAAGAGACCAAAACAAAAAGTGCTATATGAAAACCCTTAATTCGACTTTCTATCGTTTTCCAGCTAGCAAGAATTGTTATCGGCGTTAAAAAGGTTGTTAGTAAAACGAGCCAGAGAGAAATACCATCGATGCCAAGAAAGTATGAAATTCCAAAGCGCTCAATCCATAAATGTTTTTCTACAAACTGAAGATCTGCAGTCGCGGGATCAAAACGCAGTAAGATGACAAGGCTTAACAAAAAGTGAATTATAGAAAAGCCTAGCGCCAAAGGTCGCAATGTCTTTTGGTTAGGCCAAGCCCACAACACAAGAGCAAAAAAGATCGGTAAAAATACAACTGCAGAAAGTAACATGCCTTACCTCAACAAAATAAATGACAGAGCAACAACCAAACCTAATGAAATATACAAAGCATACTGCTGAATGTTGCCGTTTTGCATAGAGCGCACAAGGCCTCCTGCTCCACGCATTAAATCAGATGCAACATAAGTAGTTTTATCTATTATCAAAACATCCACTCGATGCCACAACCACTGACTCGCTCTGATGAGCGGATTAATGATTCCGCCAAAGTAAGCTTCATCAACGAAATATTTATTAAACACAACTCGGTATGCTAGTCCCATTTTCTGAGCAAAGCGATCTGCGCGCCCTGGACTTTGTAAATAAAAATTCACGGCTAAAAAGGCACCAATGATTGCAATAAAAACTGACAAGCCCATTAAACCGTATTCAAGACTTGCTTCTGCATGCTCTAAATTAGGAATGGCTGTCATCAGTGGGTGAGTCCATGATTCAAGCACATTTTCTATGTGCCCTGGCAAAATCTCTCCTAGCACATGAGGAATTCCAATCCAACCACCAATTACGGAAAGCACTCCCAATACTATAAGTGGAATTGTCATTGTGGCCGGAGACTCATGCGGATGAACACTTTTAGGAACACGACTCTTACCCCAGAA
>CAYMKD010000245.1:0-4586 GCA_964390435.1 uncultured Pseudobdellovibrionaceae bacterium
CTCGTGGAGGACGACTTGCAGGTTTACAGAGTAAGTTAAAAGCGAGTTTTGATTCTGAGGGGCTTAAGAGCTTTTCAGGCTTTATTCAAAGTCCTGTTTTAGAAATCGAAGGTATTGAATTCTCTCAGTGGCAAATAAAAGCTGAAAAAACAAAAGATTCTCTTATAGATTTTAATTGCAAGAGTTCGAAAATTAATGCTACTCAGTCAAGCGCCTTACATCCTATTTTGGCGTCTATAAATAAAAATGAAAATTCAATTAACTTAACAAAAATATCTTGGCAAATGCAGGCTTCTACTGACTTTAAGAGCGTGCATTGGGCAAAGGCGCGAGCTCAACTTGCTAAAGCTAGCTTGATGAGTGAAGGCGGTTGGGATGAGCAAGGAATCGTTTCAGGCGAAATGAAAATGATTGAAAAGGGTCAACGCAAAACATGGCAAATTATTGGCAGTAGAGATAGTGTGGAACTGAAAGAGGGAGGTTCACATGAGTGAAAACACAAAAATTACAACTTATCGAGATTTTTGGCCTTTTTATGTCTGTGAACACAGTCATCCGCGCAATAGAAAGCTTCATTTTTATGGAACAAGTTTGACCATTGTTTTTTTTGTAATAGCCCTATCATCTGCTAACTTGTGGTGGCTTTTAGCTATGCCCTTTGCAGGTTATGCTTTTGCATGGTGTGGCCATTTTTTAATCGAAAAAAATAGGCCAGCAACTTTTACCTATCCTCTATGGAGTCTCATTTCTGACTATAAAATGTTTTTTTACATGCTTTTAGGGAAAATGGATAATGAGGTCAAACGTTGTCAGATCGAACGCAGAAAAAAGCATTAGCCTACGCTAATCAAGCTCTATTTTGGTTATGTGTAGTTAATTACCTTAATTACATCGATCGTTTTATTCTGGCAGCTGTCTTAGGTTCTGTAAAAAAAGATTTAAGTTTAAGCGACTTTCAAGCGGGACTTTTAGCCACTGCGTTTATGATTCCTTATATTTTTACAGCACCTATATGGGGGTGGTGTGCAGATCGTTTTCATAGGCCTAAGCTGTTGAGTTTTGGTGTTATGTTATGGAGTTTTGCTACAGTTATTTCAGGCAAGGCAACTCATTTTATAAGTATGGCACTATCAAGATTTACTTTAGGTATTGGTGAGTCTGCTTTCACTATTTCTGCACCCGCTTATTTAACCGACTTTTTTCCACCACAAAGACATGGTCGAGCTCTAGCTTACTTCTCCACTGCTTTGCCCGTAGGAGCTGCCTTGGGTTATATTTTAGGAGGAGTTCTCAGTGAGCAGTTCAGCTGGCGTTTTGCTTTTATAGTTGTTGGATTGCCAGGTCTTGTTGCAGCTTTTATGTTGTGGTTTTTGCCGGAGCCTAAAAAAGATTTTAAAGTAGAACACAGGTCTGCGGGAGTGAGAGATCTACTAAAAGAACTGTGGTCAAGAAATGATTATAAAATTGCAGTACTTGGTTACTGTGCTTACACTTTTACAGTCGGAGGACTAGCTCACTGGATGCCAAGTTTTTTACAAAGAGATTTCTCACTTTCAGAGCTTCACGCAAACTTATATTTTGGTTCTGCAGCTGTAGGAGCGGGTTTGGTTGGAACTTTGCTCGGGGGTTATTTAGGAGATCGACTTAATGAAAAAGTGGGCAATGGTCATTTAAAAATTTCTTGTTTTTCTATGTTTTTGTCTCTGCCATTTTTTTACTTAACAGTAACAGCTCATACATTAAGTGGATTTATGTTGGGACTCATCTTAACAGAATTTTTTCTATTTTTTTCTACCAGTCCTATTAATGTGGTTATTTTATCTAATGTATCTGAAAAGTATCGCTCAAGTGCCATGGCATTTGCAGTTTTAGCTTGTCATATATTAGGTGATGCCATTTCATCGCCTATTATTGGAGCTATTTCTGATCAGACGGGCAGTTTGCGTATGGGAATGATGATATGTTTGCCATTTATTTTGTTATGCGCTGTCTTATGGGGGGTTGGATACATTATTTTATGGAAACCTATAGATTGGCCAGTAAATGCCTTTGAACTACCTAAATTGCAAATGCATCGCGGCTTTCATATCACAGGCATCAGAGAGAATACGTTAGAGGCTTTTTGTGAGGCTAAAAAACAAGGTGCTCGAATGATAGAGTTAGATGTGCAACTAAGCAAAGATGGCGAGGCTATTGTTTTTCATGATGAGAATTTACTTCGTATGTCTGGTGAGGATGTTAAAATTTCTAACCTTACGAGTGAAGAAATAAAAAGTAGGGTGGCAGCTCCAACTTTACTTGAAGTACTAACAAATCCACTAATTCCAGAATATATCAATATTGAAATTAAATCAGGGAAAGTTAAAGATTTTGGTTTAGAAAAGGCTGTGGCAAGAGCGGTGGTAACGGCAAAAGTAGAGAAAAGAGTTCTATTTTCTAGTTTTAATCCATTTTCTCTTCGGCGTATGAGTCGTCTCTTGCCAAATGTACCCAGAGCGTTACTAGCTAGTGAAGAAAAAGATCCAAAAAACAAAGTATATTTGCGGAAGTTATGGTTGGCTGATTTCTCACGAGCCCACATGCTTAATCTAGAACAAAAAATGTTAACAGAAAAACGCATTTTTTCTTTTAAAAATCGTGGTATTAAAATAGCCGCATGGACAGTTAATAATGATATTGAGGCAAAGAGGTTACTTAATCTGGGGGTTTCTAGTATTATTTCAGATGAACCAATAAGAATTTAGTTATCAAAGGTTGCTGAGGTTTAATTAACACTTTATAATTCAAGGATATAAAACAATTAAAGGAGAGTTTATGGCTAAAGCTGCAGGAAAAGAAAAAACAATTGAAATTCTAAATGAGATTTTAGAGCATGAGCTGTCTGGTGTAGTTCGTTACAGTCATTACGCACTCATGATATTTGGACATAATCGTATTCCTATATGCAAATGGCTTAGAGACCAGGCGCAAGAATCCTTACTTCATGCTAATCAAGTAGGTGAGCATATTACATCATTAGGCGGACATCCGTCTCTTAAAATTGGTAAGCTTCTGGAAACTCATAAGCATGCCATCAATGATATTTTAAATGAAGCTTTAGTTCATGAAGGGATTCAATTAGATCTTTATAAAAAACTTCTAAAACACATCGATAGCGAAGATATTTGGCTTGAAGAATATGCTAGAACTTTGATTTTAGAAGAAGAGATGCATATTCATGAAGTTCAAAAAATGCTAAGGACATCTAAATAAACTCTTTTTTAAAAAGCTTTCTTTATCTTTTATAAGAGAACTTATAACCTAAGGTTTCATATTATGATGGTTTCACTAAAAAAACAAAAGTCATATAGTTTGTTTTTGTGTTGCTTTCTAGCAATGAGTTTATTTGTTCAAATAAGCCTAGCTGAGAAATCCGAGGAAGAAGCTCAAGAAATAAAGAAAGCGGCAACTTGCGCTGAAAGAATTAAACATAAAACAGTTCGTGACTCTAGTATGATGGGTGTTATTGATCCTGGGCAGTACATTAAAATTGATGAGCTTTACTATAAGTGTCGTTCAATAGACAGAGGTCACATTGTCGTTGTTGAGAAAAAGCCATTTAAAGGACCTGTATTTAGAATAATCAAAGGAATGCCTGGAGATAAATTTTCCATTGAGGAATCGAAAGATAAAAATATTTTTCATCTGCAGATTGCAGGAGAGATTTTAAGAAATCCTAAAGGGGATTTTTATGAGCTTACTTCAAGACAAGCTAATGCTTTAAAAATTATTGCTAAAAGTTTTGAAGGAACTTTGCCGGTGGATAACTACCTGGTTTTTAGCACCGCTAAACAAGGTGAAGAGGATTCAAGAGATTTTGGTCCAGTAGTTAAAGGGCAAATCATTGGCCGAGTTTTTTAACGACGAATTGCTTTTGGATCAATAGCATCCTGTAAACCATCACCAAGGTAGTTAAAGCTAATCACCACAAGAAGAATGAGGACCCCTGGAATAATAGCTAAAAAGGGAGCTTCATAAATAAGCTCTTGTGCATTAAAGAGCATATTGCCCCAGCTAGGAGTTGGTGGTTGAATTCCTAGGCCTAAAAAGCTTAGAGCCGCCTCAAATAAAATGGATTCACCCACACCAAGAGTCACGGCAACAAGTAGTGGAGCAACCACGTTGGGCACCATGTGTTTTATAATAATTGTTGAGTCAGTAGCGCCAAGAGTTTTAGCTGCTAAAATAAATTCGCGTTCTTTGATTGATAAAATACTTCCTCTGACAAGACGAGCAACAGTCATCCAAGAGAACATACATAAAATCACAACAAGTTTCATAATGCTTTGATTTTGCTCAGTAACAATTTGATTAAGAATAGGGACTTTTTGCATATCAATTGCTGCAATGACAATTAACACCGGTAATAAAGGTAGTGATAAAAGGGAGTCCGTTAAACGCATCAGAGCAGTATCCATAAAGCCGCCATAAAACCCAGCAAGGCTACCAATAATTAAGCCAATAAGAGCCGCAGTAAGAGCAACAAGAACACCAACGCCAATTGAAACCCTCGTGCCATAAACAAGACGCATAAGCACATCTCGACC